>JBHJND010000422.1:0-4531 GCA_048497655.1 Caballeronia novacaledonica | reverse complement strand
GCGGTGTACCGGCTGAACGACCAGCAGGCGCTGATCGCCACCACCGACTTCTTCATGCCGATCGTCGACGATCCGTACGACTTCGGCCGCATCGCCGCCACCAACGCCATCTCCGACGTCTACGCGATGGGCGGCACGCCGATCATGGCGCTCGCCCTGGTGGCGATGCCGATCGACAGGCTGCCGCTGGAGGTCATCCGCCGCATCATCGAGGGCGGCGAGGCGGTGTGCGCCGCGGCCGGCATCCCGATCGCCGGCGGCCACACGATCGACTCGGTCGAGCCCATCTACGGCCTGGTCGCGCTCGGCCTGGCGCACCCCGGCCGCATCAAGCGCAACAGCGCGGCACGGCCCGGCGACGTGCTGGTGCTCGGCAAGCCGATCGGGGTGGGCGTGTACTCGGCGGCGCTGAAGAAGGGTCGCCTCGACGCCGACGGATACGCACAGATGATCGCCAGCACGACGCGGCTGAACACCCCCGGCACGCGGCTGTCGGAACTGGCGGGAGTGCACGCGCTGACCGACGTCACCGGCTTCGGCCTGCTCGGCCACCTGCTGGAGGTCTGCCGCGGCGGCAGCCTGGCGGCTGAGATCCGCATGAACGAGGTGCCGCTGCTCGGCCAGGCGCGCGCGCTGGCCGAGCAGGGCTTCATCACCGGCGCATCGAACCGCAACTGGGCGGGCTACGGGCACGACGTCGATCTGGGCACCGCCAGCCTCGTCGACCAGGCGCTGCTCACCGATCCGCAGACGAGCGGCGGCCTGCTGGTGGCCTGCGACGCCGCCGACCTCGCCGCCGTACTGCAGGTGTTCGACGACGAGGGCTTCGGCGAGGCGCGCGTGATCGGCCAACTGAAGGCCGGCCCGCCGCGCGTCTTCGTGCGGCCCTGAACTCCGTCCGGCCGACCTGCCGCGATAGCGGCAGCCGTAGCGCCGAACCGGCGGCCACTTGCCGGAGCGGCCGAAACAGGCGCGGTCGCCGCGTGGCGCTCGATCGCGCATAATCGCGGCGCCCCGAGTCCGCGCGATAACCACTGGATGCGCAAGCTGTTCCGGCAGGAAGCGATCGATGCCCAGCGCGAGAAGCTGCTGGGCGAGGTTTCGATCGCGCGGCCGGTGCCGACCTGGGTGTTCACGACCCTGGCGCTGGCCTTCGCGGCGATGATCGTCGGCTTCATGTTCTGGGGCGAGTACACGCGGCGCGAGCGGGTCGAGGGCTTCCTGGCGCTGGACGTCGGCGCGGCGCCGATCCTGGCGCCGGAGGCCGGCACGCTGGTCGAGCTGACGGTGCGCGAAGGCGACCAGGTCGCCGCCGGCGCGCCGATTGCCCGCCTGTCGCTCGAGCGGGGCATGGCCTCGGGAGCCACCTCCGCCGACCTCGTGCAGCGCGAGCTGACGCAGCGGGTCGCCAGCCTCGAGGCCGAGAAGGAGAACGTCCGCCTGCTCGCCGAGCAGCAGAAGGAACAGCTGCGCCGGCGGATCGACGACCTGAAGAAGGAACTGTCGCAGGCCGACGCCGAGATCCGCCTGCAGACCACCCGCGTCGCCTCGGCGCGCGAGGACTTCCAGCGCACGCAGCAGCTGGTCAAGGACGGCTTCGTCTCCGACACCGCGCTGGCGGCCAAGCGCAACGAGCAGCTCGACCAGCAGGTCAAGCTGGAGGCCGTTCGCCGCAGCCGGGCGGCGATCGAGCGCGACCTGCGCAGCGCGCAGAGCGACCTGCCGGCGGTCGACCTGCGTGCCCGCCAGCAGACCGACCAGCTGACGCGCGAGAGGGGCGAGCTGCAGCAGAACCTGGTGCAGGAGGAGACGCGGCGCGAGACGGTGATCCGCGCGCCGATCGCCGGCACGGTGACCAACATCGCGGTGGCCCGCGGCCAGTCGCTCGCCGCTGCCGCGCCGCTGGCGACCGTGCTGCCCGCCGGCAGCGGGCTGGAAGCGCAGCTGCTGGTGCCTACCCGCGCGGTGGGCTTCGTGCAGCCGGGCAACGCGGTGGTGCTGCGCTACGAGGCCTTCCCCTTCCAGCGCTTCGGCCAGTACAAGGGCACCGTGCACGACGTCAGCCGCACGGTCTGGTCGCCCGGCGAGAAGGTCGGATCGATGACCGTTCGCGAGCCGGTCTACCGGGTCGACGTCGAGCTCGAGCGGCAGACCGTCTCCGCCGGCGGCCAGGAAGTGCCGCTGCGGCCGGGCATGCTGGTCAACGCCGACATCCTGCTCGAGAAGCGCACCGTGTTCGAATGGATCTTCGAGCCGGTGCTCGAACTGCGCGGGCGGCTGCAGTGAGCGGCCGGCGGCGACCCCGACAGCGAGGCCGATCCCTTGTTCGGTAGGAGCGTCCCGCTGATCCTGCAGTCCGAGGCGCCGGAGTGCGGCATCGCCTGCGTGGCGATGATCGCCAGCTACCACGGGCACCGCACCGACCTCGCCGCGATGCGCATGCGGCTGGCGCCGTCGATGAAGGGCGTCACGCTGCAGCACATCGCCGCCATCGCGCAGTCGATGAAGCTGTCGCCGCGCGGCGTGCAGGCGCCGCTGGAGGCACTGGACAAGCTGCGCCTGCCGGCGATCCTGCACTGGGACATGAACCACTTCGTCGTGCTGACCGGGGCCGACGGCAGAAGGATCACCGTGCTCGACCCGGCGCGCGGCAAGCGGGTGCTGCCGCTGACCGAGGCGTCGCGCCACTACACCGGCGTGGCGATGGAGCTCACGCCGGCCGAAGGCTTCGCCCGGCAGGACGAGCGCGAGCGCATCACCGCCTGGCAGCTGCTCGCCGCCGCCGGCGGCATGGGCGGGCCGATCGCCCAGGTGCTGCTGCTGTCGCTGGCGCTCGAGGTGTTCGCGGTCACGGCGCCGTTCTTCGTGCAACTGGTGATCGACCGCGTGATCGTCGGCCGCGACCGCGACCTGCTGACGCTGCTCGGACTGGCCTTCTCGCTGCTGGTGCTGATGCAGGTGGCGACCACCGCGGTGCGTGCCTGGCTCGGCGTCTTCCTCTCCACCCACCTGAACCTGCGGCTGCTCGACACGCTGTTCGGCCAGCTGCTGAGGCTGCCGCTCGCCTGGTTCGAGAAGCGGCACATCGGCGACATCTTCTCGCGCTTCAAGAGCGTCGATGCGATCCAGCGCACGCTGACGCTGGCCTTCGTCGAGACGCTGATCGACGGCGTGATGGTGGCGCTGACGCTGGCGGTGATGCTCTGGTACAGCGGGCTGCTGACCGCGATCGTCGTCGCTGCCGCGGTCGCCTACGGGCTGGTGCGCTGGGTCTTCTACGGCCCGCAGCGGCGCGCGCTCGACGAGCAGATCGCCCACGAGGCGAAGTCGAACACCCACTTCATCGAGACGCTGCGCGGCATGCTGGCGATCAAGCTGAACCTGCGCGAGACGCAGCGCCGCACCGCCTACCAGAACCTGGTCGTCGACCACACCAACGCCGGCGTCAAGGTGCAGAACCTGGCGATCGTCCACCGCGCCGCCAACGGCCTGATCTTCGGCCTGGAGAACGTCGCCGTGATCTGGCTGGCGGCGCTGCTGGTGATGGACGGCCGCTTCTCGGTCGGCATGCTGTTCGGCTTCCTCGCCTTCAAGCTGCTGTTCATCACCCGCGTCAGCAACCTGGTCGACAAGGCGATCGAGTTCCGCATGCTCGACCTGCACGCCGAGCGGATCGCCGACATCGCGCTGGCCGAGCCGGAGGCCGCGCCCGCGGCGGCCTTCGCGCCGGTCGCCGCGCCGCTGGTCATCGAGGGCAAGGGGCTGGGATTCGCCTACGGCGTCGAGGGCTTCGCCTTCCGCAACATCGACTTCCTGGTCCGCCCCGGCGAGACGGTGGCGATCGTCGGCCCGTCGGGCTCCGGCAAGACGACGCTGGTCAAGGTGCTGGTCGGCCTGCTCGACCGCACCGAGGGCCAGCTCGCCTACTCCGGCCGCGACGTGCGCGACTGGGACCGCGCCGCCTACCGCGGCCGCATCGGCGTGGTGCTGCAGGACGACCAGCTGTTCGTCGGCACGCTGGAGGACAACGTCAGCTTCTTCGACCCGCAGCACGATCCGCAGCGGGTGCGCGAGTGCGCGCAGGTGGCCGGCATCGCCGAGGACATCGAGGCGATGCCGATGCAGTACAACACCATCGTCGGCAGCCTGGGCGTGGCGCTGTCGGGCGGCCAGAAGCAGCGCGTGCTGCTGGCGCGCGCGCTGTACCGCAAGCCGCAGGTGCTGTTCCTCGACGAGGCCTTCGACCAGCTGGACCTGGCGCGCGAGCGCGAGATCACCGAGCGCCTGAAGGCGCTGGGCGTGAGCCTGGTGATAGTCAGCCACCGCCCGGAGACGGTGCGCACGGTCGACCGCACCGTGCGCCTCGGCGCCGCCTGAAGGGCCACCAGTTTGACCCGGAGCTGACCGATCTGTTCCTGGCGCTGATCCGCCGCCTGCAGCGCGAAGTGGGCGACCTCGACGAATACCTGGGCCAGGCGGCGCGTCTGTCGCCGTTCATCCGCGCGCGGGAGAAGATCGCCACCACGCTGCG
>JBHJND010000421.1:0-5860 GCA_048497655.1 Caballeronia novacaledonica | reverse complement strand
GAAGTGCTCACCACCACCGTCGAGGGCCGCAGCCGCTTCGGCGTGATCGTGCGCTACCCGCGCGATGCGCGTTCCGACCCGCAGCGCATCGAGCGCGAGGTGCTGGTGCCGGTGATGGCCGAGATGGGCAAGCCGCCGGCGATGATCCCGCTCGGCCAGGTGGCCCGGGTGCAACGGGCCACCGGCGCGCCGGTGATCCGCACCGAGAACGCCCTGCTGTCGGCCTACATCTACGTCGACATCCGCGACCGCGACATCGGCGGCTACGTCCGCGAGGCGCAGCAGGCGGTGCGCGACAACGTCAAGTTTCCGCCCGGCATGTACGTCACCTGGAGCGGCCAGTTCGAGTACCTCGAGCGGGCGGTCGACAAGCTGAAGATCGTCGTGCCGCTGACCCTGCTGATCATCTTCGTGCTGCTGTACTTCAGCCTGAAGCGCGGCGCCGAGACGATGATCGTCATGCTCTCGGTGCCGTTCTCGCTGGTCGGCGGCGTGTGGTACCTGTGGGCGCTCGACTACAACATGAGCATCGCCGTGGCGGTTGGCTTCATCGCGCTGGCCGGCGTGGCCGCCGAGACCGGCGTGGTGATGATTGTCTACATCGAGAACGCCTGGCGCGACACCGTCGAGCGGTGCCGGGCGGCGGGACGCGCGCCGGCGTCGGCCGACGTGCGCGCCGCCGTGATGCACGGCGCGGTCGAGCGCGTGCGGCCGAAGGTTATGACCGTGGTGACCACGATCGCCGCGCTGGCGCCGATCATGTGGAGCACCGGCACCGGCTCCGAGGTGATGCGCCGGATCGCCGCGCCGATGGTCGGCGGCATGATCTCCTCGACCGTGCTAACGCTGGTCGTGATCCCGGCCATCTATGCGCTGGTGATCCAGCGGCGGCTCGACGCCGAACGCCGGAGCCGGCCAGCGGCCGCGCCGGCCATCAATTGAACTTGAAGGGGAACCCCGGATGACGTCCGAATCGAGACGCGCCCTCCTGCTCGCCGCCGCCGCATCGCCGCTGGCGGCGGCCTGCGGCGGCGACGGCAACAGCATGGGCACGAGCAGCCCGGGCAGCGCCGCAGGCGCAGGAGGACCGAGCAGCGCCGCCGGCCTGCCGCTGCTCGCCGAAGGCCAGCCTCTGCGGCCGCCGGGGTTGCTCGCCAACGAAAGCAGCGCGGCAGGCAACTTCGAGGCCACGATCCGCGCGGCCCCGGCGCAGTTCGAGTACCTCGGCGGGCGGCCGACGGACGCGCTCGCCTACAACGGCGCGAGCCCGGGGCCGACCATCGTCGCCACCGAGGGCGACCGCGTGCGCATCCGCTTCGAGAACCGGATTGCCGGCCAGCCCTCGACCGTGCACTGGCACGGCCTGGCAGTGCCCGCCGAACAGGACGGCAATCCGATGGACCCGGTGGCGAGCGGCGCCGACCGCCTCTACGAGTTCACGCTGCCGCCGGGCAGCGCCGGCAGCTACTGGTACCACCCCCATCCTCACCTGTACACCGCCGAACAGGTGGCGCGCGGCCTGGCTGGCGCCTTCATCGTCCGGCCGAGAGTCGATCCACTGCCTGCCGGAATCGAAGACCACGTGCTGATGTTCACCGACCTGCGCATCGATGCGACCGGCCGCATGGCGGGCTGGACGGCCGACGACATGATGAACGGCCGCATGGGCGACCACGTGCTGGTCAACGGCCGGCGCAATCCGCTGCTCGTTGCGGCGCCCGGCGCGACGCTGCGCCTGCGCTTGTTCAACGCGACCAACGCCCGTTACCTGCGGCTGGCGCCGGACGGCGTGCCGATGACGCTGATCGGCAGCGACGGCGGACTGCTCGGCGCACCGCTGCCCGGCCTGGCGCAGGTGCTGCTCGCCCCCGGCGAGCGCGCCGAGGTCGTCTTGCAACTGCCGCCGGCGGCGGGCAGCGAAGTCGCGCTGCGCATGCTGCCGCACGACCGCGGCTGGATGATGAGCACCATGCCGGCGCCGACGCAGGCGACGGTGCTGACGCTGCGCACCGAGGGCGCGCCGCGCGGGCCGGTTGCGCTGCCAGCCACGCTGCGGCCGCTGGCGCCGTTGCCGCCGCCGACCGCCTACAAGCGGCTCGAACTGACCGAGCGGATGGGCTCCATCGGCGGCACGATGAGCGGCGGCATGGCCACCGGTGGCATGATGGGCTGGCAGTTCCTCATCGACGGCCGGCTGTTCGACATGAACCGCGTCGATCGGGTGAGCGTGCTCGGCGAGGTCGAGCAATGGGATTTCGTCAACCGAACGAGCATGGATCACCCGATGCACATCCACGGCACCCAGTTCCAGGTCGTCGAGACCGAGCGCAACGGCCTGCGGACACCCGCCCCGGTGTTGTGCTGGAAAGACACCGTCGACGTCCCGCGGGGCACCACCGTGCGGCTGCGCGTGCGCTTCGATCTGCCCGGCCTGCGCATGTACCACTGCCACATCCTCGAGCACGAGGCGCAGGGAATGATGGGCATGCTGAGCGTCCAGTAGCGCCGGCAGGCGTGCGAGGCGCGCGCTGGCGGCAGGGCCACCGGCTCGACCGCTAGGGATGGCCCCCGGATACATCGGCCGCGCCGACACGTACGATGCCGCCGATCCTGCAAGACGATCGCCGCGCTCGCCCCGGCCCCGCTTCCTTTCCTGCGCCACCGACCTTCTTTCCCCCGACTCCTGTGGAGATATGCCGATGAAGAAGCTGCTGTTCGTCACCGCCCTCGCTCTGGTTGCCGCGCCGGCACTGGCCCAGCACGCCGGCCACGGCACGGCCAAGCCGGCCGCCACCGCCGCCGGCGAACTGGCCGACGGCGAGGTCCGCCGCATCGACAAGGCGCGCGGCGCCGTGCTGCTGAAGCACGGCGAGATCAAGAACATCGGCATGGGCGCGATGACGATGTCGTTCAAGCTGAAGGACCCGAAGATGGCCGATCAGCTGAAGGAAGGCGACAAGGTCAAGTTCGCGGTCGAGCAGAAGGGCGAGGACCTGATCGTCACCTCGATCGCCAAGGCGCCCTGACGGTGGCGCGACTGCCCCAACTGCCCCGGCTGCTGGCGCCAATCGGCCTGCTCGTCGCGCTGCTCGCCGGGTGCGCCGCCCCCGGCCCGTCGCTGGTCGGCGCCGACCGCGCCGCCGTCCAGGCGGGCTTAGGTACCGCCGCCGAGAGCTTTCCGCTGCCCGGCGGCGGCGAGCGGTGGCTGTACCCGCGCGGCGGCCTGGAGCAGGAAGTGCAGGCCGTCGATTTCGACAGCTCCGGGCGCGTGACGCAGGTCAGCCAGGTGCGGACCGCGGCGAACTTCGCCCGTGTCCGCATCGGCGTCGACACCCAGGCGGACGTCCTGCGGCAGTTCGGCCGGCCGCGCATCACGCAGGCGTATCCGCGGCTCGGCCTGGTCGGCTGGATGTTCCCCTACGAGGAAGACGGCTGGTTGAAGTCGGAGATGGTGATCTTCTTCGATGCGCAGGGCGTCGTGCAGAAGGTCCAGAACGGCCCCGACCCGCGCTTCCTCGGCAACGGCGATCGGCGCTAGAACTCGCGCGGCACGACGGGCCGGACAGTCGCAGGCGGGCGATCGGCTTCGGGGCAAGTCCCGATGGAACTGCGCCAGTGGCGGCGCCAGACTTGCGCGCCCGAAGCGGCTTGTGGCGAGATGAATCACGACCTGTCGGCCCGACCGGCCCTTTCCCTGCAGGACAAGCTCGACCGCATCGCGCACGAGCGCGACGTGCTGGCGCTTCAGCGCGAACTTGCACAGCGCGGCCTGCGCGAGGGCGACACGGTGCTGGCGCTCGACGGCGGCGCGCGCGGCCGCCTGCTGATCGCGCGCGACGAGTCGCCGCCGCGGCTGCGCGTGCTGGCCGCCGACGGCGCGATCGCCGAGTACTGCGCATCGTCCTGGCAGCGCGCCCCCCTGCCGGTGGCCGCAGCCGGCGCGGCCATGCAGGCGGAATCGCCGCGTGGCACTATTGCGTCATGTACGCAGGCGAGTCGGGACCCCGCATCCTGATCATCGACACGCACGGCCAGCCGGTGCGCTGGGCCGGAATGATGCGTACCGCACGCTACTACGCCTCCGGCAAGGTCCTCACCGATCTCGGCGAAAGCCTGTTCTCCTGGAGCGGCGGCACGCAGGAACGCACCGGCCGCCGCTCGGAGTTCATCGCCAGTTCGATCGTGATGATCCGCGGCCGGCACCGCATCCCGGTTGGACACGCGCACGTCGGCCTGACCAAGCAGCGGCTGTTCGCCCGCGACCGCCACGTCTGCGGCTACTGCGGCGAGCAGTTCGCCGAGGCCGAGCTGACCGTGGAGCACATCCAGCCGGTGTCGCGCGGCGGCCGGCACGAGTGGACCAACGTGGTCACCGCCTGCCGCTCGTGCAACACGCGCAAGGGCAATCGCCGGCCGGAAGAGGTGCACATGCCGCTGCTGTACGTGCCCTACGCGGTGTGCCGCAACGAGGGCTTCATCCTCAGCAACCGGCGCATCCTCGCCGACCAGATGACCTTCCTGCAGGCCTCTCTGCCCAAGTACTCGCGCTGGGCCCACGCCTGAGTCACCGCGGCCGCGGCGCGGACACCCCGAGGTCGATCACGTAGCGCCAGCGGCCATCGATCAGCCGCCAGACCGACACGTAGTTGCCGGTGCTCGACTTGCCCTCGGCGCTGAACGTGTACCAGCCCCACGTGTAGGCCAGCTCGCCGCTGGCCGCCACCTCGGCCGCCGCGGGCTCCCACGCCAGCGTCGCGTTGCCGGTGCCGGCGAAGGCCTCGCCGATGGCAGCGCTTCCGCGGATCGGCCCGACGCCGGCGCGGAAGATCACCGCATCGGGCGCCGCGTATTCGACGAACGCGGCCTGCAGCCCGGCCGCGGCGGCGCGCGCGGCGAAGTCCCGATCTGCCTGCATCACCGAAGCCACCGACGGCGGCTCGGGCCGGTGTGCGCAGCCGGCGACGACGCACGCCAGCGCAATGAGGGTCAGGATCGCTTTCATCGTGGCCACCTCAAGGCATCGCCCGCAGCAGCTGGCGCAGCGCGGCGAACCTCGCGTTCGAGTTCGCCGGCGCCGATGACGACCGCCGCCAGGTCGTGCTCAGGGTGCGTCAGCAGCCGGGAGCGCGATTCGCGCAGCCAGCGCACGCGGCTCGCCCGAGGCAGGGCGATGCCCAGGTCGCCGAGCACGGCGCCGTCGTCGAAGAGGTGCCGGCAGGTGACCAGCCACAGCCGCTGGCCGGCGCGGTAGAGGACGCCGCTGGCCAGCGGTTCGATGCGGCCGTGCCGGCTCGCCACCAGCGGCATCGCGTGCGTAGCCAGCGCGCTGGCCACGGCATGCGCGATCGCCGGCTCCACGCCGGTGTCGATGTCGATCGGGGCGGTGTCGAGGCGACGCCAGAGCATGCACGCAAGGCTATCGCCCTTGCCGGCGACCGCCAATGCCCCCTCGTCGTCGCCGGCCGCCGGGCGTCGCCACTCAGGCACGCAGGTGGCGCTGCTGACGCTGCGGCGCAGCCACCGGTGGTTCGCCCCGCCACGCGCGTTCGAGCGGCTCGATGTCGACGAAGCCGGGCCTGCCGCGGGCGCCGCTGGCGAGGTAATCGGCTGCCAGCGCCCCGCTCGCCTCGGCGGGCGCGACGCCTCGCGCCAGCAGATGGGCGTGCAACTGCTCGTAAAGGCGCTCGACGGCGATCTCGTGCGTCTTGCCGGTGGCCGCGAACAGCGCATCGGCGAAGGCGAGGAAATTGGCGAACGGCGAGTCGCCGAGCAGCAGTGGCAGGGTGCGCGCAAAGCGCCCCGAGTTGGCGAACAGGTCCCAGTAGCGGGCAAAGCGCGCCAGCCGCTGCATCGTCGCGAA
>JBHJND010000420.1:0-3733 GCA_048497655.1 Caballeronia novacaledonica | reverse complement strand
GAGGATGACCGCGAGGAAACCGAGCGGAATCGAGATCAGGCCCGGGTTGCGCAGGTCGAACAGCGGCGCCTCGAGGCCCACGAGCGACGTGTTCTCGCCCTTGACGCGCTCGATGTCCGCTTTCGCCTTGGTCGCCGCCCGGTCGAGAGCGCCGAGCGTCTTCTGGCCGGTTGCGACCTTGGCGGCATCGCCGGAGGCAATGTCGGCCTCGGCCGCCGCGCGCTTCGGACCGTCGGCGGCGAGCACTTTCTCGGCCGCACCGCGGACCGCCTTCGGATAGGTCATGTTCGGCGACACCAGCACGAGCCCGACGGCCAGCAGCGTGCCGACCACCATGCCGGCCATGATCCCGCCGGTGTTGCACTTGCGCCAGTACAGCGTCAGCAGCACGCACGGGAAGTTGGCCGAGGCCGCGACCGCGAACGCCAGCGCGACCAGGTGGGCCACGTTCTGGCCCTTGGCGGCGATGCCGATCGTGATCGCCATCGCACCGACGATGACCGTCGCGATCCGTGCGGCGCGCACCTGCTCCTGCGGCGTGACGTGTTCCTCGCGGATCACGCCGACGTACAGGTCGTGCGCCATGGCCGAGGCGGCGGCCAGCACCAGGCCGGCCACGACCGCGACGATCGTGGCGAAGGCCACGGCCGCGACGAACGCCAGCATGAAGTTGCCGAGCATCGAGTCCGCGCCGCCGCCGAGGTACTGGGCGAGCAGCGGGCCGGCCATGTTGCCGCCCGGGTCGACCGCGGCGATCTGGGCAGGTCCGACCAGTTTGGCGGCGCCGAAGCCGAGGAACAGCGTCAGCACGTAGAAGCCGCCGATGATGGCCATGGCCCAGATCACCGACTTCCGTGCGGCCTGCGCCGTCGGGACGGTGAAGAACCGCATCAGGATGTGCGGCAGTCCGGCCGTGCCGAACACGAGGGCCATGCCGAGCGAGATCTGGTCGATCGGCGCCTTGAACAGCAGGCCCGGCTCGAGGAAGCGCTGGCCGAGTTCCTGTGGCGACATGTTCTTGGACGCATCACCGAGCAAGCCGGCCACTCGCAACTGCACCTTCGGATCGCCGACGACGTCCTGCAGGAAGGCCGGCAGCGAGAAGCCGTAAGGCGCCCACACCAGGAGCACGAGGATGATCGACGCGATCACCAGCAGGACGGCCTTGATGATCTGCACCCAGGTCGTCGCCACCATGCCGCCGAACAGCACGTACGCCAGCATCAGCACGCCGACGGTGATGACCGAGATCTCGTAGTCGATGCCGATCAGCGTCTTGACCAGCACGCCGCCGCCGACCATCTGCGCCGTCAGGTAGAACGTCGAGACCGTGATGGTCGACAGGGCGCCGACGATGCGGACCTTCTTCGGATCGTTGCGGTAGGCGAGGATGTCGGACAACGTGTACTTGCCGATGTTGCGGCAGGGCTCGGCGATCACGAGCAGCACCGTGATGTACGCCACCAGCCAGCCCACCGAGTACATGAAGCCGTCGTAGCCGAACTGGCTGATCAGGCCGGCGATCCCGAGGAACGAGGCCGCCGACAGGTAGTCGCCGGCGATCGCCCAGCCGTTCTGCAGGCCGGACACGCC
The DNA here is from genome assembly GCA_048497655.1 of Caballeronia novacaledonica. Classification (GTDB taxonomy): domain Bacteria; phylum Pseudomonadota; class Gammaproteobacteria; order Burkholderiales; family Burkholderiaceae_F; genus JADJWR01. Next base: position 2,140 of record JBHJND010000420.1, on the reverse strand, counting down.
GCCGCCCGCCGTGTAGAAGTCCGACGCCGTCTTCACGCGCTTGGCCGCGACGAACGTGACGTACATCGTCAGGCCGATGATGGCCGCAAAGACGGCGAACGTGAGCCAGCGGTAGTTGGGGGCGACGGCGCCCTGCGCCAGCGCGGGCAGCGCCGTCAATGCGATCGCGGCGACGCCGACGAGCGTGAAAGCCTTGGTGCGGAACGAGAGTGAACTCATGTCACACCTTCACTTTCTTCTCGAATTCGGTGACCAGTTCCCGCGCCATCGCGTCGAACTCGTTGTTGGCGCGCCAGGAGTAATAGAAGGCGATGCCCCACGCGACGGCGAACTGGGAAAGCGCGAACAGGATGCCGACGTTGATGGGTCCCCAGACCTTGATGGAATACAGGGCAGGGAAGTAGGCCGCGCCAATCGGCAGCAGGAAGTAGAAAACGACGGAAAAGATCATCAGGCCGGTCAGGAAGGACTGCTTCTTCCTGTGCAGGACCTGGAAGCGTGGATCGGCGACGATCGCGCCCCACTCGAGTGATGTCATTGCCATAAGGGACCCTCCCTTGGATCCGCGGTCTTTATCGTGCGGCGAAATCGCTGCGACGAACCCGGCCTCGTTTTGTCTTCTATGGCCTTGGCCCGCGCAAGCTAGCGAGCCGACCTTACCTCTCCCTTACTCGGCCTGACCGGGGGCTTACGCCGCGGGGCGACGCCGTGCCTGCCACTCCCTGTTCGCGGGATGCGCGGGCCCGCCGGCGCGAGCGGTGCGGGATCGGCTTCAGGCCGGTGCCCTGCTCCCTTGGCACGCGCGGCGGGGAGCGCTAGATTTTCTCCACGCACAGAGGAGAGGGCCGCACGATGGGCATCGCGCAGGCGCTGACGCGCAGGGCTGAAACGCAGGTCATGAGCGCCGCGCGCTCGGGTCTGGAGCGCCTCGCGGCGCGGGTGGCGGCTGAAGGCGGTATTCCCCTGGACGTGGTGCTGCCGGACGGCGCGTGCGTCGGCTTCGGATTGCCGGCGCGCATCCGGCTGGTCGTGCGTGCGCCGTCGCTGCTCGCCGAACTGGCCAATCCGTCGTTTGCCACCCTCGCGGAAGCGTACGTGCACGGGCGCCTCGAGGTGCAGGGCGACCTGCTGGAAGCGCTGCCACTCGCCGAGCGCCTGGTCGAGGCGGGCGGATCCGGTGTCGCGCAGCGGGTCGCGGGCGTGATCGCGCGGCACACGGTGCGGACCGACCGCTCGGCGATCCGCTACCACTACGACGTCGGCAACGCGTTCTACCGCTTGTGGCTCGATGAACGCATGGTGTACTCGTGCGCGTACTTCCGCACCGGCGACGAGACGCTCGACGAGGCGCAGCGCGCCAAGCTCGACCACATCTGCCGCAAGCTGCGGCTGGCGCCGGGCGAGCGCCTGCTCGACGTCGGCTGTGGCTGGGGCGGCCTCGTGATCCACGCCGCGCAGCACTACGGCGTGTCCGCGGTCGGCATCACGCTGTCGGCGGAGCAGCACGAACTGGCGCGCGAGCGCGTCGCCGCTCTCGGTCTTGCCGATCGCGTGCAGGTGGAATTGCTCGACTACCGCGATCTCGCCGCGCGCTACGGGCGCGAAAGCTTCGACAAGGCCGCCAGCATCGGCATGTTCGAGCACGTCGGGCTGAAGAACCTCGCGAAGTATTTTTCGAGCGTCGCCGACGTGCTGCGCGAGCGCGCGCTCTTCCTCAATCACGGCATCACCGCGACCGACGTCGAGAGCCGTCCGGTGGGCAGCGGCGTCGGCGACTTCGTCGACAAGTACGTCTTCCCGCAGGGCGAACTGCCGCACCTGCACCTGGCCGTGCGCGAGATGTCGGCGGCCGGCTTCGAGGTCGTCGACGTCGAATCGCTGCGTCCGCACTACGCGAAGACGCTGGCGCACTGGGCCCGGCGCCTCGACAGCCGCCTCGACGAGGCCGCGCGCCTGGTCAGCGAGCAGACGCTGCGCATCTGGCGTGCCTACCTTGCCGGCTGCTCCCACGGCTTCCAGCAAGGCTGGATGTCGATCCACCAGGTGCTCGGCAGCGTGCAGCGGCAGCCCGGCACCACCGGCTTACCGCCGACGCGGGACTGGATCTACCGCGCGTGAGCGTCGATAGAAGGCGCAGGGC
>JBHJND010000419.1:0-1852 GCA_048497655.1 Caballeronia novacaledonica | reverse complement strand
GCAATGAAAAGCGGCGACGTGCCGCGCTACAACGCCAACGAGCGGGTCACGCACTGGATCGTGGCGATCACGTTCCTGCTGCTGGCCGCCTCCGGGCTGGCGTTCTTCCATCCGGCGTTCTGGTTCCTGACCAGCCTGCTCGGCGGCGGCGTGTGGGCGCGCATCCTGCACCCGTTCATCGGCGTGGTGATGTTCGTCTTCTTCGCGCTGATGGCCATGCGCTACTGGAAGGACAACGTGATCCAGTCCTACGACCGCGAGTGGAACAAGCGGCTCGCCGACGTGATCAACAACCGCGACCACAACCTGCCCGAGATCGACAAGTACAACATCGGGCAGAAGCAGCTGTTCTGGACCATGATCGTCACCATGGTTCTGCTGCTGGTCTCGGGCGTGATGCTGTGGCGGCCGTACTTCGCCGACGCGTTCGCGATCCCGCTGATCCGCATCGCGGCGGTGGTGCACGCGGCGGCGGCGTTCGTCCTGATCGTCGGCATCGTCGTGCACATCTACTCGGCGATCTTCTGGGTCCGCGGCTCGATGCGGGCGATGACGCGCGGCACGGTGACGCACGCCTGGGCCAAACATCACCACCCGCTGTGGTACCGGCGGGTGACCGGCGCCAAGTAGTCCCGGCGTTCGGTTAGTCTTCAACGGCGGCGATCGGTCCTGCCGATCGCCGCCGTTTTCTTTGGCCAGCAGAGGCATCGCCTTGGCGACACGAATCATCACCGACGGCTCGACCGACCGCGTGCGCGAGGCGCCGCGCGTCGTGCTGCCGGACAATCCGAAGCTGTTCGAGGAGCGCGCTGCGCGCTTCGGCCAGCTGTCCGCCGGCCACTCGATGGGCGACTACCTCGGCCTGATGGCGCAGGTGGCCCACGGCCAGCAGGCGGCGCTGGGCCGTCGCGGCGCGGCGCCGATCCCGCAGAGCGCCCTTGAGCAGAGCCGCAGCTACGGCATGCCGCCGCTGTCCGCGCAGGGCCACCAGCGCGCACCACTTTGGCGCGACGACCTGCGCGACATCGTCGGCGCGGTGCGTGCCGGGGCTGCGCCGCCCGTGCAGGCGGCGCTCGACCGCCTGCAGGCCATCGACCAGGCATCGGTCGAGGCGATCGCCGACCGCGTGCTGGCCGGCACCACGCTGGACGCCGACGCGGCCTACGTGCCCTTCGTCGGCGCGGCGCTGCAGGTGTACTTCACGCGCCAGGCTGCCTCGCTCGCGGCGGCCGACGTCGGCCAGTGCGACGTCGCCACCGTCTGCCCGGTTTGCGGCACCCGTCCGGTGGCCAGCATCATCCGCATCGGCGGCGAGCAGGCGGACCTGCGCTACCTGGTCTGCGCCCTGTGCCACACCGAGTGGCACATGGTGCGCGTGAAGTGCTCGTCGTGCGAGTCGGAAAAGGGCGTGCACTTCCTCAGCCTCACCGAGGACCCGGGCGCCGACCAGGCGGGCATGGCGGCGGTGAAGGCCGAGGCTTGCGACGAGTGCAGGACCTACCTGAAGATGATGAATCAGGACAAGGACGCCCTGGTCGACCCCTGCGCCGACGACCTCGCCACGCTGGCGCTCGACCTGCTGGTCGACGAGCAGGGCTTCGCCCGCTCGGGGCCCAACCTGCTGTTCCACCCCGGCTCCGGCTAGGCGATGGGCGACTTGACTCTGCCCGGTGCGGGTGAGGCAAGCGGCTCGACGGGCAACACGGCCGCTGTTTCGTTCGCCGGTCTTCCTTCGGTCGACAAGCTGCTGGGCCAGCCGGCGCTCGCGGCCTGTGTCGCGGCGCAGGGCCAGGCTCTGGTCAAGCGGGCGATCGTCGACGAACTGGCCGCGCAGCGCGAGGCGCTGCGCGCC
>JBHJND010000418.1:0-5466 GCA_048497655.1 Caballeronia novacaledonica | reverse complement strand
CGCCATGGCAGGCCTTGCCGGAGACCTGGCGCTCGACGCCTCGCTGTCGGCCAAGGCGCAGCAGGCGGCGCTGATGATGGACGCCAACGACAGCCTCAGCCACTCGCCGCCGACCGGCTGGACCTGCTTTTCCGCGGGCGGCGCCGAGGCCGCGTCCAGGTCGCTGCTCGCCTACTCGAACGCGCCGGCGCGCAGCGTCGATCTGCTCGACGGCTACATGCGCGACCGCGGCGCCAACAACGCGGCCGTCGGCCACCGGCGATGGCTGCTCTACCCGCCGCTGGCGACGATCGGCACCGGCGATGCGCCGCAGGCCAACGCGCTGTGGATCGTCGTTCCCGCCACCACCGGGTCGACCGCCCCGGCGGTCGCCGTCGCCTGGCCGCCGCGGGGTTTCGTCCCGCGCCCGCTGACCGAGCCGATCGATCGTTTCTCGCTGTCGTGCGCGGGCGCGGATTTCGCGGCGGCAACGGTGACGATGCGCGCCGACACCGGCCAGCCCGTCGACGTGCGGGTGGAAAGCCGCAGCGACAAGGGCTATGGCGACAACACCGTCGTCTGGTCGATCGACCTCGGTCGCTCGCCGGCCAGCGGATGGGATCGCGGAACCGCCGACACGCGAGTCGACATCGAGGTCGCCAACGTGAGCGGTTGCGGCGCCGGCAGCAGTTTCCGCTACTCGGTGACCTTCATCACACCGTAAGGCGGCGCCCGGTCAGGCCGGCTCTCGCCCGGCCGCGATCTCGCGCAATGCGTTCTCGAACACCTCGACCGGCTGGCCGCCCTGGATCAAGTGGCGCCGCTCGACGATGACCGACGGCACCGAGCGGATGCCGAGCCGCTGCCAGTGCCGCTCCTGCTCGCGCACCTCGGCGGCAAACCCGCCGCCTTCCAGCACGTCGCTCGCGCGTCCGGCGTCCAGCCCGGCCTCGCCGGCCAGCCGCAGCAGCACTTCGTGCGAGCCCGGGTTCTCGCCGCGCCCGTGGTAGGCGGCGAGCAGTGCGCGCTTCAACTCGCGGCCGCGCCCCTCCAGGCCGGCCCAATGCAGCATCCGGTGAGCGTCGAAGGTGTTCCAGACGTGCGTGCGCGGGCCGAAGTCGAAGCCGACCGCCGCGCCGCGCTCGCGGATCACTGCCCGCCGCTCGGCCACCTGCTCCGCCGTCAGGCCGTACTTGCGCCCCATGTAGCGGACGATGTCCTCGCCCTCGGGCGGCATGTCGGGATTCAGTTCGAACGGCTGCAGGTGCAGTTCGACCGGCACCTCGCCGCCCAGCCGCTCGAGCGCCCGCTCGAGCGCGGTGAAGCCGATCGCGCACCACGGGCAGGTGACGTCGGAAACGAAGTCGATTCTCATCGTGGCCGGTCCGGCTGCGTGGGGCGGCATTGTCGCAGGCCGGCACGCTGCTGCCGGGCGCTCACCCCGGTGCCGATCGCGCTGCGGCGCAGGCCGGCGCGCTCTGCTGCGACAGCATCCCGAGGCGAAGCGCGTCCCGCCCCTCGGCGCATGCGCTGCGGGAGCGTGCTCAGACCAGCGCCTTGAGCAGCGTGAGCAGCAGGTCCTTCGCCGGCACCTGGATGGCCAGCGCGGCAAGCAACGGCAAGACCGCAGCGGCAGCGAGCGGCAGAACCGTCGACTTGCCGATCGGCACCGTGCGCATGGCCTTGACCGAGCCGAACAGCGCCGCGGTATCGGCTACCGGCCCCAGTTCCGGGGCTTCGAGCACGGCATCGTCGGCGAGCGGCTTGCCCTCGATCCAGCGTTCGTGCACCAGCCGACCGTGCCGGCCGACCAGCGCGCCATAGTCGAGAAGCGCCTGCTTCTTCGCCTTCTTCAGCGGCCCGGCAAAGGCCAGCAGCGGCAAAGTGAACAGCAGCACGCAGGCGACGATGAAGGCGGCCATCTCAATGCGCACCGACTGCATCGCCAGGCCGTGATAGACGGCGTCGTGCGCCCAGCGCGAGGCCAGCACGGTCCCGGCCGCCAGCACCACCGGGGCAAACGGGGTCGCCAACCGGTCGAGAAAGCCGAGCCCGCCGCTGCGGTCCGGATGCGTCGGCACGATCGCCAGGTCCAGGCGGGCGATCCGTCGGCACAGCACCGTGAGCAGCACCAGCCGCCAAAGCCAGGAAAGCAGCAGCGCCAGGAAGATCGACCGCCCGACCCACAGGTACCACAGGCCGCCGAAGCCGGGCTGTCCGCCCGGCGCCGCGCCCTCTGCCCAATCGACCTCGTGCGCGCGATGCAGGGCTTCCGGCACGCAGGCCAGGGCCAGCACGATGCCGACGATCACGATCCACGGCAGCGTCGCGTCGCGCAGCCGGGCGACGCCGGCGAGCACGTCGCGGTACGCCGGCACTTCGGACGGCGGCACGATGCCGGAACGGACCAGTTGCGGCAGCAGCCGCGCGGTCAGCGCATTGGCCGGGCCTTCGGCGAGGATCAGAAGCGGCACCGCGACCAGCAGTCGCGCGTGGATGCCGAAGTGCGCCAGAAGCGGTTCGGCGGCGCCGCCCGGCAGCACTCGCCCGACGTGCCACGCCCACAGCACCACCGGCAGCCAGCCGAGCATCGACCAGAACACCGCCCGCCGCACCAGGCCGAGCCCGTCGGGCGGAATCAGGCCGAGCCGCCGCTGCAGGCGGAACGGCAGGTCGCCGCGCACCAGCGCCAGGCCGAGCGAGGGATCCTTCGCGCGTGCCGCCAAAGTCACCGCCGTGGCCTCGGGTGCGACCGTGCCGCCCGCAGGGGCCGAAAGAGCGTCAGTACGGCGGATTGATCACCACGTACTGCGCACCCTGCGGCTGGTACCAGGTGCCGCCGCACTGCTGGTAGATGATGCCGCCGTAGTTGACCGGCACGCAGCCCGGCGGCGGCGCGTTGACGATCGAGCCGACGATCGCCGAGGTCACGGCCACCGTCGCGGTCACCGCCGCGGCCGTGGCGACCGGGTGGTAGTCGTTGTCCCAGCCGCAGCAGCCGTTGCGGCTGTCGACGTTGACGTTGACGTTCTTGTTGACGTTGACGCTATTGTTGACGTTGTTGACGCTGGTGTTGCGCACGTTGTTCGTTCGCACGTCCTGCTTGCTGTTGTTGACCTGCGGCCTCTGCTTGGCACCGCCGCCGGCGCGTGCCTCGCCGCCTCCACCGGCCCGGGCTCCCCCGCCGCCCCCGCCACCACGCTTGTCGGCAGCGTCGGCCACCGGCGCCAGCGCCAGTCCGGCCACCACCGCAACGGCGAGCTGGGCCAGCCGCAGTTTGCTGATTGCTCGTGTCATGTCGGCGCTCCCCTACTTCGTCTTCAGCTGGACCAGTTCGACCGCCGTGCTGCCCTTCGGCGGGTTGAAGCTGAACACCGTGTCCTTGAACGCCGGCTTCAGGTTCCAGGTGATCAGCGAGACCGACTGCGGCCGCGCCTCGTCGGCCCGGTTGGTGATGACGATCTTGCGCGGCAGCGGCTTCGATCCCGTGGTGATCCAGACCTGCCAGTCGAGCGCCCCCTGGCGGAAGGCGTAGTGATCGCACAGGTCGTCGCCGACGAAGTCCTGCCCCGCGTTCATCGCCGACTGGATCTGCTCGATCGGCGCGGCCGGCGTGCCCCAGACGAACAGGTCCGACAGCGGCACCTCCACCCCGAACCGTTCCTGCAGCCGCTTGACCAGGCCGGCCAGCGTGTCGGAAAACTCGACCCGCGAGTAGTACTTCTGCGCCGGCGTGAACAACGTGACGGTCTTGCCGTCGTAGATCAGCTCGCGCTCGGAGCGCGCGCTCACCATGCGCGCGCGCAGCCTGTTCGGACGGTCGACGTCCAGCTCGGCGGTGGCCGAGTGCTGCAGCTTCTGCCCGTCGGCCAGCACCCGCTCGCCGGTCAGGGTCGTCGTCGCCTGAAAGCGCCTGAGCGTCTGCAGGTGCGCGCCCATGTCCTTCAGCGCCTGGATCGCTCCCGGGTCAACGGCGTTGGCCACCGGTGCCGCCGTCCCCGCCACTGCCGTCTGCGCCCGCACGATCGGCGCCGTCAGCGACAGCGCCAGCAGGCCGAGCACGAGTGTGGTCCGTCCGATCATCTTGCCTCCCCGGTTCATGAGCTGCCCGCCAATGCTGCAGCAGGAAGTGCGCCTGGGCATCGTCAGACGGGGCAACGGCGAGTGCCCCTTGGTGCAGGCCCGCGGGCTGCCGGCGCAGCGCGCACGGACGACGCGCCCGACCGATGCGTCGCTACGCGACCGGCACGGTCACTTGGGGGTGATGCGCGTGATCTTGTTGCCCTGGATGCCCAGCCCGGCCATCAGGCCCTTCTGGCCGAAGACGAAGGCGTAGATGTCGTCCTTCATGGTGGTCGTGGTCAGCGTCTTCGCCTTGCCCTCGTCCAGCAGGACCACGCTCGGGCCGACACCGACCTCGAAGCCGTCGGTCCTGTCGAGCTGCTTCAGCGCCGCCGCGTTCATGAAGAACATCGCGTAGCCGTATGTCTGCGCGCCGGCCTGCAGGCCGTACGAGGCGCCGGCGGTGTTGTAGTACGCGACCGCCTTGCCGTCCCTGAACAGGACACCTTCGCCGTACTGGCCGCCGATGCCGAGCCCCGCCTTGGTGACCTTGGGGAACATCAGCACGGCGTGCGCCTGGCTGCCGATCGACTTCGCCGCCGGAATCCTCGCGTACAGCTTCTGCAGCGCGCTGTCGGCACTGCGGCTCAACTCCGCAGCGGAAGTCCTGCCCGGCACCTGCGCTGCCGAGAGCCGCGGCGCAAGCACCAGCGGGACGGCCGTGGCCAGCAGCACCAGCCCGGTGCCGATCGAACGTGTGAACTGACGTCTTCGCATTGCCTCTCCTTGCCCGATGACGGGCCAATTGCTCGCCGGCTCAGCCGCCGAGCTCCCGCAGCAGCTGCCGCACCTGCGGGCTGTCGGGTTCCAGTTCGGCCAGCCGGCGGGCGTAGCCAAGCGCGCGCGGCCCGTTGCCGGCGTCGCGCTCGAACAGTGTCAGGGCGAGCAGCGCGTCGCGATCGTACGGCTGCCGCTTCAGCAGCGCCTCCAGCGCGCGCCGCGCCTCGGCGGGCCTGCCGGCGTCGTTCAGCGCCACCGCGTGGACGTAGGCGAAGCGGGGGTTGTCCGGCGCCAGTTTCGCCGCCCCGGCCAGTTCCTGCAGCGCCTCGGCCGTGCGCTTCTGGCGCACCAGCGACAGGCCGAGCGCGAAGCGCGCCGGCGCCGAACGCGGGTCGCGTTGCAGGGTCGCGCGCAGTGTCTTCTCGGCGTCGCCCTCGGCGCCGAGCCCGCGCTGCAGGTCGGCCAGGTTGATCGCCGCCTGCGTGAAGGTCGGATCCAGCGCCAGCGCGCTTCGGTACGCCGCCATCGCCTCGTCGATCCGGCCCTGCGTCGCGTGCAGGTTGCCAAGGTTGGCACGCCCCTCGGGCCGGTCGGCGTTGAAGCGCTCCGCCGCCGTGTACTCGTCGAGCGCGGCGGCGAAACGCG
>JBHJND010000417.1:0-20457 GCA_048497655.1 Caballeronia novacaledonica | reverse complement strand
TTCAACCCGATCGTGTCGCGCCGGCCGCTGCCCAGCGGCATCGAGTTCACGCCGTAGAACGACGACGGCTGGTGCAGCGTGACGAAGGCGTAGGCGTCGTTCCAGTGACCGCCGGGCTTGCCGCGCCGGTCGACGAGGGTGATGTGTGCGTCGGTCTCGGCAAGCAGCGCGTCGGCGAAGGCCAGACCTACGGCGCCGGCACCGATGATGAGGTAGTCGGTCTCGATGTGATCGGCATGCATGCCGCGGCCCTTTCCTGAACGATCAAGGGCGAGCATAGGCGACCCGCCCGGTGTCGGCGAGGAGGAGGCTGCGCACGGGCCAGGCCGGCCGTGCTCAGCGGCGACAAGGTGAGAAGATGCGAGGCCCCAACGACTCCAGGGAGCCACGCCATGAGCGAACACGGTCAACGCCTCTTCATCGCCCGCGCGGAGCTGGGCCAGGCGCACATCGGTGCCGACCCCGATGCGCCGGCGCAGCGGCCGCTGGCGCCGGGCCAGGTCCGTCTGGCGGTTGAGGCGTTCTCGCTCACGGCCAACAACATTACCTACGCCGCCTTCGGCGAGGCGATGAAGTACTGGCAGTTCTTCCCTGCCGGTGACGCCAAGCTCGGTTGCCTGCCGGTATGGGGCTTCGCGACCGTGTCCGAGTCGCGGGCCGAGGGCGTGGCACCCGGCCGCCGCGTCTGGGGCTACTACCCGGCGGGCACGCATCTCGTGGTCGCGCCTTCCAAGGTGTCCGCCTCGGGCTTTGTCGATGGCTCGGCCCATCGGCAGGAACTGGCCGCCGTCTACAACCAGTACGTCTTCTGCGATGCCGATCCCGCCTGGAGGCCGGAACTCGAAGGGATGCAGGCGGTGCTGCGGCCCCTGTTCCTGACGGCGTTTCTGCTGGACGACTTCCTGGCCGACAACGAATTCTTCGGCGCCGGTCAGGTGCTGCTGTCCAGCGCGTCGAGCAAGACGGCGCACGGCACTGCGTACTGTCTGGCCAAGCGCCGCGGAATGCCTGGCGCCCCGCGCATCGTGGGCCTGACCTCGGCCGCGCATGTCGAGTTCGTGCGCTCGCTTGGCTGCTACGACGCGGTGCTGACCTACGACCAGTTGAGCACGCTCGAGCCGCAGACGGCCACGGTGTACGTCGATTTTGCGGGCGACGCCGAACTGCGCCGGCGCATCCACACTCACTTCGCCGACGCCCTGAGGTTCAGCAGTTCCATCGGCGGCACGCACTGGAGCGCGCTCGGCTCGGCGCGCGACCTTCCCGGCCCGCGCCCCGTGCTGTTCTTCGCGCCCGCGCAGGTGAAGGCGCGCAGCGCGCCGCCGCCGCAAGGCTGGGGCGCGGCTGAATTGCAGCGGCGCATGGGGCAGGCCTGGGCGCAGTTCATCGGCCAGGTGCACGAGCAGGGCTGGGTGCGCATCGTGATGCGGCCGGGCGCGCAGGCGGCGCTGCAGGCCTATCGCGACATGCTGGCCGACCGCACCGACGCACGCGAGGGCTTGATGCTCGACATGCGCGGCTGAGCGCGCCTCACCCGCGAACGACCGGTGACCAAGATGGACAGGTCACTCGATCAGGCATTCGGAAACGTCTGAAAGGGGTCGCGTCCTGCGGATCGGGCCGCAGTCAGCTTTGGGCGTCAAGTCGACCGCTGCTTCCGGAGAGCCGTAACGACGGCCTGGGGTCGACATCTGCGCAAACGACGGCTCGAGAGCCGGCGGCCGTGCAGCATCCCGAACTGAGTTCCGTCGGCACGTGCGTTGGATGGCGGAAGTCGGTGTGTCTCCCGAACTGTGCTGGCCCCACGGTCTGAACGCCCACCCTCGTGAGGGTATGCAGAACTTGATTGCTCTCCACCAATCGGCCGATCGGATGAGGGGTCGGCCGAAAGGACTCCCTCAAAGCAATCATTCTCATGACTGCCGCGCACGGCGGCAGACGATAGAGTCAGCGCGACCTGTACTCACGCCGGTCGCGTGAGTGCCGCAGTTGCGCTGTCGCGCGCGGAACTGCCGGCGCTGCGCGGCCCGCATGCACTGAACATGGAAGCGCATTCGATCACCTCGGCTTCGACCTGCGCCGGCCTTCGTGCGCCCGCGCCGGGGGCCTGCCAATGCTGAACTCGCTCTCGAGCCTGGCACGCCGCGCTCTCGGCGCCGAACGGCCTGTCGCCTCCGCGCGCTGGTTCAGCCGCAACGAGTCGATCATGGGCACGGCGATCCACGTCGAGCTCTGGGGCGAGGATCAGGCCGCGGCCGGGGCGGCGATCGACTCGGTGATGGACGAGATGCATCGCATCGACGCGCTCATGAGTCCATACAAGGAGTCGTCGGAACTGTCGCGCATCAATCGCGACGCGGCGCACCGACCGGTCGAGGCCTGCGCGGAACTCTTCGATCTGCTGGCGCGCTCGATCCGGTTCTCCGAGCTTTGCGGCGGGGCCTTCGACATCACCTATGCGAGTGCCGGACACCTCTACGACTACCGCAGGCGCATCCGACCGACCGAGCAAGCGCTGGCCGCTGCCCGCGCCGCTATCGGTTATCGCCACCTGCTGCTGGACCCCGCGCGGCGCACGGTCCGGTTTGCGCGCGAAGGAATGCGCATCGACCTTGGCGGCTTCGCCAAGGGCTACGCGGTGGACAACGGCGCAGCCATCCTCGCGCGGCATGGTGTGCGTCATGCGGTCGTGGCAGCCGGAGGCGACAGCCGCGTGCTCGGTGACCGCTGTGGTCGCCCCTGGATGGTCGGCGTGCGCGACCCGCGCCGCGAGGGCGAAGTCGTCGCGCTGCTGCCTCTCGAAGACGCCGCGGTTTCCACCTCGGGCGATTACGAGCGCTTCTTCGACGACGGCGACGAACGCTGCCATCACCTGATCGATCCGCGCACCGGCAAGTCGCCGCATGCCGTCCGGAGCGTCACCGTCATCGCGCCCGACGGGCTGACCAGCGAGGCACTGTCAAAGACAGTCTTCGTGCTCGGTGTCGAGCAGGGCCTGCGGATCGTCGAGTCGATTGCCGACGCCGACGCCGTGGTCGTCGACTCTGTTGGACGGCTGCATTACTCCGCGGGCCTGCTGGCTGCCGCCAGGCCGCCGCTCAACTAATGCCTTCGGCCTAGCGCCGTGATCCTGCCAGTGAATCAACCCTGGAAACAGCCGTTCCATCGCGCATTCGTCACCACCCCGCCACGGGAAAATCCGCGCGTCCCAAGCCGACGCAGATTCAGTGAGGCCACCATGAGGGACTTCCATACATCTCGCTGGACCACCGCACTTGCGCTCGCCGTCGCAGGCGTTCTCGCGGGCTGCTCCGGGGATTCGACCACGGAGAGCAAGCTGATCGTCTCCGGCGACGTGCCGATCGCCTACGCCAAGCGCGCGACCACGCTGCGCACGAACCCCACCAACGGCGCGCCGTTCGCCCCGGGCGGCGACCTGATCATCCGCGAACGCTCCTCGCCGAGCGCGCGCGAGTTCAACGTCACGACGAGCATCACGCAGGGCGCGGGCGACGTTTCGGATCCCGAGGTCTCGTACGATGGCAAGAAGATCGTCTTTGCGATGCGCTGCCCGGCCTCCAATACCTCGGCGGTCGGTGGCGTGGCCGCCTGCACCGGCCGATGGAATCTCTGGGAATACGACCTGTCGGCAGGGCTCGACAAGGGCACGCTGCGCCGCATTACCAGCTCGACGACCGACGACGACGTCGACCCGGCGTACCTGCCGGCCGACCGCGGCTTCGTGTTCACTTCCAACCGCCAGACGACGTCGAAGACCCAGGCGCTTGGCCAGACCTACTACGCCGTCGACGAGTACGAGCGCGAGCGCGTCTTCAACCTGCATACGGTCGACCGCAGTGGCGGCGCGGTCACGCAGATCTCGGTCAACCAGAGCCACGATCGCAACCCGGTGGTGCGGCCCAACGGCGACATCATGTTCTCGCGCTGGGAGCACGTCGGCCCGCGCAACCGCTTCGCCATTTTCCGCGTCAAGCCCGACGGCACCGACATGTTCGTGCTCTATGGCGCGCACAGCGGCGGCAACAGCTTCCTGCATCCGCGCGACATGGACCCGAGCGGCCCGTACAAGGGCAAGGTGGTGTCCGACCTGATGCCGCTGTCCGGCACGCAGGAAGGCGGGGCGCTGATGCTGATCGACGCCGCCAACTACTCCGAGCAGAACACACCCGCCAGCGCGCAGGTCGCGGCGACGGGCGGCCAGGCGCAGTGGACAGAGAAGGAAATCGATCTCGGCCGTGGCCTGTCGGAGTTCGGCCGCATCACGTCGCCGTTCCCCCTGTGGGACGGCACCAACCGCGTGCTGCTCGCCTACCGCCCGTGCGAGGTCACGCGCAACGGCGTGGTCGTGCCGTGCGTCACGCTGACCGAGGCCGAGCGCGCGATGCTCAGCGACAGCACGATGTCGCGCGCCCAGCGCGCCACGCTGCCGGTGCAGGACAACGCGCCCGCGGCCTACTCGATCTACATGTTCGATCCGGCCAAGCAGACGTTCCTGATCGTCGCCTCGCCGCCCGCGGGCTTCATGTACACCGACCCGATCGCGATCCAGGCGCGCACGGAGCCGAACGCCACGCAGCCGACCGTCGTCGACGAAGCGCTGAAGGCCATGAACATGGCGCTGATCGAGGTGCGCAGCGTCTACGACACCGACGGTCTCGACCGCATGGGCGACTCGATGCTGGCGGCGTCGGACCTCGGCGCCGGATGCAGCACGTCAATCGCCAAGACCGCCCCGGCGGATGCGGCCGATACGCGCACACGCGTGCCCGACATCGCGCGCATGAAGGACCCGGCCGACGCCGCGTACCGCTGTGCGCCGGCCTACTTCGTGCGGGCGTTCCGTGCAGTCGCTCCGCAGGCCGGAACGACCGGCATGCGGCAGGCGATCGGCGAGACGGACTTTGAACCGCAGCAGATCCTGGGCTACGCGCCGGTCGAGCCGGACGGCTCCTTCAAGCTGATCGTGCCGGCCGATGTGCCGCTGGGGCTGGCGATCCTCGACTCGAAAGGCCGTGCGATCCAGACGCACCTCAACTGGATCCAGGTCCGGCCGGGCGAGCGCCGCACCTGCGACGGCTGCCACAGCCCGCGCCGCGGGGCGTCGCTCAACTCCGGCGCGATCGTCAACTCGCTGCCGAGCGCGCTGCTGCCGGCGATGGCGGCGGCGCACCAGTCCGGCGAGACCATGGCCTCGACGCGCACGCGGCTCGATGCAACCGCGCTGAACCTCGGCACCGATCTGGTTCACGCCGACAACTGGGCCGACACGACCAAGCCCGGCGTTACAGCGCGCGCGGCCGTCGTCGCCCGCTATACCGGCAACGCCAATGTCGCGGACGACCTCGCGACCGCGGTGCCCGCCAACGGCATCATCAACTACCCGGACCACATCGCGCCGATCTGGACGCGCAGCCGTGGCACCGGCGGCGCCAACACCTGCACCAACTGCCACAGCGATCCGGCCAAGCTCGACCTGCGTGCCACGGTCGCGGGCACCGGGCGGCTGGTGTCGTACGAGGAACTGCTGGTCGGCGATCCGGTGATCGATCCGGTGAGCGGGCAGCCGGTCACTCGGCTCGAAGACGGCGTGCCGGTGGTCGTGCGCAACGCCCCGCTGGTGGACAACATGGCCGGCAACGCACTCGGTTTCACGCGCGCCAGCCGCCTCGGCGAAATCATGTTCGGCGAACAACTCAAGGCCTCGGCCGAAGCGCGAACGGCGCATCCGAACCCGCCCGCCAGTGCCCCCGACCATTCGACGCTGCTGAACCTCGCCGAGAAGCGCCTGGTCACCGAGTGGATGGACCTGGGCGGCCAGTATTTCAACAACGTGTCGGCCAGCAGCAGCCCGGTGCGCAGCGCGGCTGCGCTGTCGCGCACGGCCTTCGACGCGACGGTCTATCCGGTGATCCAGGCGAGCTGCGTGACCTGCCATCAGCCGACCGGCAACAGCGGCGCGGCGCAGACCGGGCAGTCGTACCTGCGCAACCGCTACATCCTGACCGGTGATGCGGAGGGTGACTACAACGTCACGCTGACGATGATCTCCGACGCGTGCACCGCGGCGTCCAATGCGCTGCTCGCGCGGCCGTCGACCGTGCCGCATCCGGCCGGCGCCGTGGGACAGACCGCGGCCGTACTCCCCACGGGCAGCGCCGGCTATGCCGCGATCGCCGCGTGGATCAGCTCGGGCTGCCGCACGCCATGAACCTGAGATCGGCGGGGGCGCTGACAACGAGAAGCTGGTTCGGCTGCACCGCTGCCGGCTTCGTTGCGCTTGCACTCGCCGGTTGCGGCGGAGACGGCAATCCGCTCGACAACCCGCCGATCGTGCAGAACCCGGCCACCGCCGGCGGCCAGAAGCTGTCGTTCGTCTACTTCCAGAAGTGCATCCAGCCGATCTTCGTCGCGCGCCTGCAGATCAACCAGGGCGGCACGATCTCCACCAATACCTGCGCCGCAGCCGGCTGCCATGACAACGCCACCGGCACCGGCGGCGCGCTCCGGCTGATCGGCAGCGCCGCTCCGGTGGACCTGTCGAACCCGGCGAACACGACGGACGTGATTCGCACGACCGACATGTACAAGAACTTCTACTCGGCTCAGGGCGAAGTCGTGTTCGGGGCGCCGCTGACGAGCCGGCTGCTGACCAAGCCGCTGACGCTCAACGTCCTGCACGGCGGCGGGCTCATCTTCCTGAGCGAGACCGATCCCAACGTCATGCTGATCCGCTACTGGATCAGCCGCCCGATGCCGCAGGGCCAGGACGAATTCAGCTCCGCCGCCAACAGCATGTTCACACCCGCGGATCCGAACACCGGCGTCTGCAATACCCAATGACGTCCACCTGGCGATCCGCGCGGCGACTGGCGCTGGCGAGCGTGGCGGCGTGTGCCCTGCTGCTCGGGGCCGGTGTCGCGCCGTCGTCGGCGGCCGCCCAGGAGAAGGTGCAGGTCGCCGACCCGTACATCGAGCTGCACACCGGCCCGGGGCGCGGATTTCCCGTCACCTTCGTCGCCGAGCGCGACGAATGGATCGAGATCCTGCTGCGGCGGACCGACTGGTTCAAGGTCCGCACCGCGGGCGGCCAAGAGGGCTGGGTGAGCCGCGCGCAGCTCGCCACCACGCTGACCGAGGCTGGGACGACGAAGGCCTTCCGCGACGTGCTGCTCGACGACTACCTGCGCCGGCGGCTCGAACTCGGCGCGGCCTGGGGCCTGTTCGACAGCGAACCGATGCTGAAGATCTGGAGCGCGTATCGCTTCGCCGATGCGCTCAGCGTCGAACTGGCCGTGGGCCAGGTGCAGGGGACATTCGCCGGCACCGAACTGTGGAACGTCAACCTGAACGTCGAGCCCTGGTCCGACCGAAGACTGTCACCGTTCTTCGGCGTCGGGCTGGGCCGCTTCACCAACATTCCGAACCAGAGCCTCGTCAACGCTGTCGAGACCACGGCCAACCTCGCCAACGCCGTGATCGGGCTGCGCTGGTACATCGCCGAGCGCTTCGTCGCGCGGCTCGACTACTCGATCTACACGGCCTACACCTCGGACAACAGCAGCACCGAGTACCGGGCCGCCACGCTCGGCATCGCCTTCTTCTTCTGACCACGGCAGCCACTGATGCGAAACCGACTCCCCGTACTTGTCCTAGCCGCCGGACTGGCGTTCGGTGCGACCACCGCCTCCGCGCAATCGAGTCCGCCAGCCGGCGCGGCCAGCAGCTCGCCTCCGAACGAACAGGTGATCGAGCCGACGGTTCCGCGGCGCGACGTCCGCGTGCCGAAGATCCCGAGCCGGGACATCATCGTCGGCGCTTACCTGGGCACGTACTCGAGCGAGGACTTCGGCGCCAGCTTCGTATACGGCGCACGCATCGGTTACCACATCACCGAGGACTTCTTCGTCGAGGGCATCTACGGCACGACCAAGGTCAGCGATGAGAACTACCGGCAGATCCTGCCGGGCGGCGTGTTCCCGACGAAGACCGAGACGCTCGACTACTACAACCTCTCAGTCGGCTACAACATCCTGCCGGGCGAAGCCTTCTTCGGCCGCTCCTACGCCATGGCCTCGGCGCTGTACCTGATCGCCGGCGTAGGCAGCACCAAGTTCCTCGAACAGAGCTCGCAGACCATCAACTTCGGCCTCGGCTACCGCGTCTTCTACAAGGACTGGGGCGCGATCCAGGTCGACTTCCGTGACCACATGTACTCGCTCGACCTGCTGGGACAGAGCAAGTCCACGCACAACCTCGAGCTGACGATCGGTGCGACCTTCTTCTTCTAGCGCTGCCATGACTCCGATCACCCGGACCCTTCTGCTGCTGCGGCTCGCCTTTGCGGCGATGTTCGCCATCGCGGGTGGCGCTGCCGTCGCGGCCATTACGCCGTCGGCCGGCGCGCCCGACTTCACGCTACCGAGCCTGGACGGCCCGAACCTGCGGCTGCACGAGCAGCGCGGGCAGGTGGTGATGATCAACTTCTGGGCGACGTGGTGCGGGCCCTGCCGGGTCGAGATGCCGCACCTCGCGAAGCTGTACGAAAAGTACCGCAGCTCCGGATTCACGATCCTCGCGGTCAACATCGACGAGGACCCGCACAAGGCCGCGCAGCTGGCCCGGCAGCTCGGCATGCGTTTTCCGGTGCTGCTCGACACGCAGAAGAAGGTGAGCCGCCTCTACGACCTCGGCACGATGCCGTCGACGGTCCTGGTCGACCGCGACGGCCGCGTGCGCTACCTGCATCGCGGCTACCGCGATGGCTACGAAGACCTCTACGACAAGCAGATCAGGGAGTTGCTGCGCGAATGAAACCCGTCCGCAAGTTCCGGTGGCTGCCTGTGCGCGGCGCGGCGCTCGGCCTGGCCCTTGCCGGCGCGCTGTCGGCCTGCGCGATGCCCGAGCCCTGGGTCAAGCCCTACGAGCGCGAGCGCCTTGCCGATCCGCTGATGAAGCTCCAGCGCGACGCCCTGTCCGCCAAGCACCTCGAGCACGTGCACGAGGTGCGCGAGGGCGCGCGTGGCGGCACCGGCGTGCAGGGAGGGGGCTGTGGCTGCAACTGACCTTTGCCGTCGCGCGCTGCGCCGGGCGCAGCTGAGGCTGCGGTCGCTCGGCGAGCGCCGCCATGGCGCGCGCGGGGTGGCGCTCCTGTCCTGCGCGCAGCTGCTCGGCGCGCTCGGCGGGCTGCTCGCCACCGGCGACACCCGCGCGGCCGATCTGCCGGAGAACCGCGCCGACCTGATGCTGCACAGTTTCAGCGGCGGCGGGGTCGACGCCTGGGGGCCGGCGCTGCTGGTGCGCAAGAGCGTCCTCGACAAGGTCTCGCTTTTCGGCACCTATTACGCCGACATCGTCAGCAACGCCTCGATCGACGTCGTCACGACCGCCAGCCCCTACCGCGAGACCCGCAACGAGTTCGGCTTCGGCGCCGACTACGTGGTGCGCGAATCGGTGCTCACCCTGGCGGGCTCGTACAGCACCGAGCCGGACTACAGGGCGTCGGCCGTCAATGTCGACGTGTCGACTGAGACCTTCTCGGGCATGACCACCATCGGGCTCGGATACACCTACGGCTCGGACGACGTCGGCAAGAAGGGCGAAGGATTCTTCGACAACGCCAAGCACTGGCGCTACCGGCTCGGCGTGACGCAGATCCTGTCGCCGCGCTGGCTGGCGAACGCGAACTTCGAGGTGGTGTCGGACAGCGGCTTCCTCGGCAGTCCCTATCGCGTGGCGCTGGTCTTCGGCGCCGCGGTGCCGGAGCGCCTGCCGGGAACGCGCACCAGCCGGACGCTGCAGTTCCGCCTGGTTGGCGAAGTCGCTCCCGGGTGGTCGGTCCGCGGCGAGTACCGCTATTTCTGGGACACGTGGGACATCCAGGCACAGAACTTCGGTGTCGGCGCGGCGCATCGCTTCGGCGAGAAATGGCTGGTCGACGCCTACGCGCGCTACTACACGCAGGGCGCCGCCCTTTTCTACTCCGACAACGCGACCTCCGAAACGCTGTACGTGACGCGCAACCGCCAGCTGAGCGCCTTCGACTCGTGGACCGTCGGCGGCAAGGTGACGTACGCGCTCGCCGGGGTGCCTGGCAAGTACGAGGTCTTCCTCAACGGCGCCCTCGAGTACTGGCAGTCGAACTTCAGCGAATTCACCGACCTGCGCACCGGCAGCCTGTACTCGTACAACGCGACCGTGGCCCAGGTCTTCCTGACCGTGACCTTCTAACAAAGGACAGCAGCATGTCGAAACGCCGCCTGCTGATCATCGCCCTGCAGACCCTTGCGCTGCTGACGCCGCTGGCCTCGGCGCAGACGAACCCGCCGGCCCCGGCCGCACCCACGGCGACTGCGCCGGCGAGCTCGGCGGTTCCGGCCGCACCGGCGTCGCCCGCAAGCCTCGATGCGCGCATCCAGGATGCCAAGGCCGACGTGATCCGCCTCAACCGCGACCTCATGGTGCTCGAGGAGGAACTGCTGTACCCGGCCAGCACGCAGGTCGCCATTTTCGTGTCGATGGACGTCGGCAGGATGTTCGCGCTCGACTCGGTGTGGGTGAAGCTCGACGACAAGGAAGTCGCGGCCTACCTGTACACGCCGTCGGAAGTGCAGGCACTGCACCGCGGCGGCGTGCAGCGCCTTTACCTCGGCAACCTGCGTGCCGGCACGCACGAGCTGGTCGCGTACTTCACCGGCAAGGGCCCGCACGACCGTGACTACAAGCGTGGCGCCACGCTGAAGATCGACAAGGGCACCGAGCCGAAATACATCGAACTGCGGATCAGGGACTCCACCGGCAAGCTGCAGCCGGAGTTCGAGGTCAAGGTCTGGCAGTGACCGCGGGATGAAGGGGTTCGTCGTGAGACGGCAGATCGCACGCGGGTCGCGCATCGCGGCCGCCCTCGCCACGCTGGCCGTGGCGGCCGTCGCGCACGCACAGCCGGCCCGTGGTACCGACTTCGCCGGTGCCTCCACGTCGACGAACTGGATGGACTGGGTCGGCTCGGTCCAATGGTGGCCGTGGCGCGACAGCCGCCCGCCGCTGCCCGCGGGCGTGCAGTCACCGCACTACGGCGACAGCCTGTTCTATTTCTTCCAGGGCCGCTACTTCACGGCGGTGACGGGCCTGATGGTGTCGCAGCAGTTCGGCCGCATGGCGCCGCACGACGACGAAGCCGAGATCCTGCGCGGTGGACTCTTCCTTTCCTATGGACTGCATCGCGAGGCGGGCGAGATCTTCGCCACGCTGATCGAGCGCAAGGCGCCGCAGCCGGTGCGCGACCGCGCCTGGTACTACCTCGCGAAGATCCGCTACCAGCGCGGCCTGTACGCCGAAGCCCAGGAAGCGCTCGGACGCATCGAGAAGCCGCTGCCCGGCGCGCTCGAGGAGGACCGCGCGCTGCTGCAGGCCAGCGTCCTGATGGCGCGTGGCAACTACACGGAAGCAAGCCGGGCGCTGGACACGCTGGCCAAGGGTCCGAATCCGAGCGCCTATGCCCGCTACAACCTCGGGGTTGCGCTGATCAAGAGCGGCGACACCGCGCGCGGCACGACTCAGCTCGACACGATCGGCAGGATGCCGGCCACGACCGAGGAATACCGCAGCCTGCGCGACAAGGCGAACGTCGCACTCGGCTTCGCCTCGCTGCAGGAAAGCAAGGGTGAGCAGGCGCGTGCGTACCTGGAGCGCGTGCGGCTCAACGGCATGTATTCCAGCAATGCGCTGCTCGGCTTCGGCTGGGCCTCCGCGACACAGGGCCAGATGAAGACCGCGCTGGTGCCGTGGAGCGAGCTCGCCGGCCGCAGTCCGAACGACGGCGCGGTGCTCGAAGCGAAGCTCGCCGTTCCCTACGCGCTCACTGACCTCGGGGCCAATGCGCAGGCGCTCGCGCTGTACCAGGACGCCATCGGCGCGTTCGATCAGGAAGGCCGCAATCTCGATGCGTCGATCGCTGCGATCCGCAGCGGCAAGCTGCTCGAGGGTCTCATCGCTAGCAATCCGGGCGACGAGATGGGCTGGTTCTGGAACATCGCCGCATTGCCCGAGATGCAGGAGCTGCCGCTCGGCGCGCACCTGGCGCAGCTGATGGCGACACACCCGTTCCAGGAAGCGTTCAAGAACTACCGCGACCTGCAGCATCTGTCGCGCAACCTGCAGCAGTGGCAGGGGAGCCTCGGTGTGCTGCGTGACATGCTGGCGAATCGAGTGCAGGGCTTCGCCGAGCGCCTGCCGCAGGTGCGCGAGAAGGGGCAAGCACTGAACCTGGCCGGGTTCGAACAGCACACGGCCACGCTGCAGGCCGAACTCGAGCGCGTCGAACGCGACGTCGATGCCGCGGCATTCGCCACGCCACGGGAGCGCGAACTGCAGGCGCGGCTCGATCGCGTGCGCGAAGTGCTCGAGCGGTCCGGCAGCGATGCGGAACTGGCACCGGCGCACGAGCGCTACCGGCGCGTGGCCGGCGCCCTGCTGTGGCAGCAGAACGACCAGTTCGCCGCGCGCCTGTGGAACGCGAAGAAGGGCATGCAGGAGCTGCAGCGCAACCAGGCCCAGGCGCAACGGCTCGACGCCGCGCTGGCCGCGGCACAGCGCGACGAGCCGGCGCGGCTCGACGCCTTCGCCGGCCGCATCGATGCACTGGCGGCGCGCGTCGATGCGATGCTGCCGCGCGTGGCCGCGCTCGCGCAGGAACAGCAGGTCGCCGTGCAGGAACTCGCGGTGGCGGAACTGACGCGACAGAAGGAGCGGCTGGCGGAGTACGGCACGCAGGCGCGCTTTGCCGTCGCGCAGATCGTCGACCGCGCCGCCACGGCGAAGGAAGGCAACCGTGCGCACGCGAACTAGGCTTGCGCTGGCCCTGGCCGCTGCGTCGCTCGCGGCGTGCTCAGGCATGGGCAAGCGCGCCCAGGCTCCGGAACCGCCGACGCTGAAGACGCTCGCGTCGCGCCAGTACCCGGTCACGCCCGACGTCGGGGTGCAGGCGAGCGAAGCCGATGCCGAGCGCGCCTATCGGGACTTCCTTGCCGCTGCGCCGCGTGAACCGCACAAGCAGGAGGCGCTGCGGCGCCTCGGCGATCTGCAGATGGACCAAGTCGACACGCGCTCGGCATCCGGCGAAGTTACCGGTGTGGCCGACTACAAGGAAGCGATCGCGCGTTACCAGGGCTTCCTGAAGGCGTATCCGAATGACTCGGGCAACGACCGGGTGCTCTACCAGCTGGCGCGCGCCTACGAACTGAGCGGTGACCTGGAGACCTCGCTCGCTACGCTCGACCGGCTGGTCCTGCTCTATCCGACCACGCGCTACCGCGACGAGGCGCAGTTCCGCCGCGGCGAGCTGATGTTCGCGCTGCGCGAGTACCCGAAGGCGGAGGCGGCCTACCTCGTGATGGTGCGCGGGGACAAGGCTTCGCCCTACTACGAGCGCTCGCTCTACATGCACGGCTGGTCGCTGTTCAAGCAGGGGCGCCTCGAGGACGGGCTGCAGTCGTTCTTCGGCGTGCTCGACCTGAAGCTCGCCGGCCGCGGCCATGAAAGCGACCTCGAGAAACTGCCGGGGCTGACGCGTGCCGACCGCGAACTCGTCGACGACACGTTCCGCGTCACGAGCATCTCGCTCGCCAGCTTGCAGGGCCCGGCGTCGATCCCGCCCTACATCAGCTCGCCGGTGCGGCGTGAGTACGAATTCCGCGTCTACCAGCAGCTGGGCGAGCTCTACATCCGGCAGGACCGCGTCAAGGACGCAGCCGACACCTTTGGCGCCTTCGCGCAGCGCGCGCCGTCGCATCCGGAGGCGCCGGTGCTGCAGGCGCGCGTCATCGACATCTACGCCGCCAACGGCTTCGCCACGCTGGCGCTCGACGCGAAGAAGCAGTACGTCACGCAGTACGGCGTCGGCAGCGAGTACCAGCGCAGCAATCCGCAGGGCTGGACGCGCAATGCCGAGCCGCTGGTAAAGACGCACCTGGAAGAGCTCGCCCGTCACTACCACGCCGGGGCGCAGAAGACGAAGAAGACCGAGGACTACCAGGAGGCGGTGCGCTGGTATCGCCTGTACCTGACCTCGTTCCCGCAGGATCCGCAGGCCGCGCAGAACAACTTCCTGCTGGCCGAACTGCTGTACGAGGATTCGCGTTACCCCGAGGCCGCCGTCGAGTACGAAAAATCGGCCTATGGCTATCCGGCGCACGCCAGGAGCGCCGACGCCGGCTACGCCGCGCTGCTCGCCTATGCGCAGCAGGAAAAGCGCCTCGCCGGCGCCGATTCGCAGAAAGTCCAGCTCGTTGCGGTCGACAGTGCAGTGCGTTTTGCGCAGGCGTTTCCGCAGGACCCACGCGTGGCGCCGGTCCTGACGAACGCCGCCGAGAAGCTCTACGCGCTGAACGACGGCACGCGCGCCGCGGTGGTTGCGCGCCAGGTGCTGGCGCTGCAGCCGCCGCCGGCTGCCGAGCAGCGGCGCGTCGCCTGGACCGTCGTCGCCCACACGTCGTTCGAGCAGGGCAGGTTTGCCGACGCCGAGCGCGCCTACGGCGAAGTGCTGGCGCTCGCGCCAGAGAAGGATCCCGCGCGCGCGGCGCTCACCGAACGTCTGGCGGCATCGGTCTACAAGCAGGGCGAGGCGGCGCGCGCGCAGGGCGAGCTCGCGGATGCCATCGGGCATTTCTCCCGCGTCGCCAGCGTGGCGCCGCAATCGGCGGTGCGCGCGAACGCGCAGTACGACGCGGCAGCGACGATGCTGGCGCTGAAGGACTGGGACGGCGCAGCGCGCACGCTGGAGGACTTCCGCACGCGCTATCCGAAGAGTCCGCTGCAGGCCGATGTCTCGGCCAAGCTCGCCCTGGCCTACTCGGAGAAGGGCAGCTGGGCGCAGGCCGCCGGCGAATACGAGAAGCTCGCCGCTGCCAACAGGGATCCACAGCTGGCGCGTGCCGGGCTGTGGCAGGCGGGCGAGATGTACGAGAAGGCCGGTGCGCGCGACAGCGCGGCGCGGGCCTACGAGCGCTATGTCAGGCAGTACCC
This sequence comes from Caballeronia novacaledonica, assembly GCA_048497655.1. GTDB lineage: Bacteria > Pseudomonadota > Gammaproteobacteria > Burkholderiales > Burkholderiaceae_F > JADJWR01. The sequence goes on along the minus strand of JBHJND010000417.1, from coordinate 5,418 downwards.
GGAGCCGCTCGAGCCTGCCCTCGAAGCCCGCTGGCGACTGGCGCGGGTCACGCAGCAGCAAGGCAACGCTGCGCGCGAGCAGGCGCTGATGAAGGAGGTGCAGCGCGCGGACCTCAGTGCCGGCGCGGCGCGCACCGATCGCACGCGCACCCTTGGCGGCATGGCCACGCTCGCTCTGGCGCAGCCCCTGGCTGACGACTACCGCAAGGTCGCGCTGGTCGAGCCGCTCAAGCGTCAACTGAAGCTCAAGAAGGACAAGATGGAGCTGGCGCTGAAAGCCTATGCGGCAGCCGCCGATTACGGCATTGCCGAGGTGTCCACCGCGGCGACGTTCCAGACGGCGGAGCTGTATCGCGATTTCGGCGCCGCGCTGATGAAGTCACAGCGGCCGAAGGGGCTGAAGAAGGACGAGCTCGAGCAGTACAACGTGATGCTCGAGGAGCAGGCCTTCCCGTTCGAGGAGAAGGCCATCGAGGTGCACGAGATCAACGCGCGGCGCACGGCCGACGGCCTCTACGACGCCTCGGTGCGCGACAGCATCGCGGCGCTCGGGAAGCTGCGCCCGGCGCGCTACTCCAAGGTGGAGCGCGCGGAAGGGACGGTCAATGCGATCCGCTGAACGACTTCTGGCATCGACCGGACTCGCCGCCGCCAGCGTGCTGCTCGCGGCCTGTGCATCGCTCGGCGGAGTGTTCGGTGAGCCCTCGCCGCCGCCGGCGGCTGCGGCGAAGCCGGACACAGCGGCGGACAGCAAGCCAGCCGGCGCTGCGGCGCCGAAGCCCGCTGCTGCGGTCAGTCCCGCCGCGCAGCGCGCATTCGATGCGGCGCGCCAGGCAATGGCCGCAGGGCGGACGGCGGAGGCCGAGCGCGGCTTCGTCGCGCTGACCAAGTCCGATCCGGAACTCTCGGGGCCGTACGCCAACCTGGGCCTCATTCATCGCCAGGCCGGCAAGACGGCCGAAGCGACCGCTGCGCTGGAGAAAGCGGTCCGGCTCAATCAGGACAGCGCCGAGCTCCATAACCAGCTCGGCGTCACCTACCGCATCGCCGGGGACTTCGCTAAGGCCAGGGCCTCATACGAACGGGCGATCGCGCTCGATGCCGCGTATGCGCCGGCGGTGCTGAACCTCGGCATTCTGTATGACCTGTATCTCTGGGATGGCGCGCGCGCGCTCGAACTCTACGATCGCTATCTGCAGCTGACGCCGGGTGGAGACGTCCAGGTGCAGCGCTGGGTCAGCGACTTGCGCAACCGCACGGCGCGCAAGGGCGAAGCGCCGGGCCGCCCCCAGCAGGCGCGCACTGCAGCGCGCAGCGCGGAGGTTGCCAAATGAACGCGCCGCGGCGCAAGGAGCAGGGATGAAGCGGCGCTTCTTCGGGCATCGACCCGGCTTGCTGCGCGCGACGATGGCAGCGGCGGGTGCGCTGATCGCGGGGACGGTTGCGGCCCAGGATCGCGCCGACATGGATCGCACGCAGATCATCGGCAACCGCGAACTGCCGAAGGTGCTCTACATTGTGCCGTGGAAGAAGCCTCTGCCGGGCGAGCTGTCGGGCCGGCCGCTCGAAAGCGTGCTCGATGAGGCGCTGGCGCCGGTCGACCGCGACGTGTTCCGGCGGCAGGTGCGCTACGACGCGCAGATCCAGGCGCGGTCGGAGAAACCGGCCGTGACCGGCGTGCAGCAGGAGCCGCCCGCGGTACGGAAGTGAAAACGGACTGAACGAATCGAAACTGGAGATCGAGACATGAACGCCTTCGACACCGTGGTCAAGTTCTTCCACGACAGCGGGCTCTTCATCTACCCCAGCATCCTGATCATGGCGCTCGGCCTCGCCGTCGCGATCGAGCGCTTCATCTTCCTGAACCGGGCGCGCACCGAGAACCGGAAGCTGTGGGACCAGATGCTGCCGCTGCTGCAAAACGGCAAGCTCGACAAGCTGCAGTCGGTGGCCGGCAGCGGCGATGTCGCGATCGGCAAGATCGTGTCCTACGGTCTCGAGCGGCTGAGGACGCCGCACCGTCGCGAAGATGTCGACATGGCGATGGAGGAAGGCATGATGGAGATCGTGCCGCGGCTGGAAAAGCGCACGCACTACATCGCGACCTTCGCCAACGTCATCACACTGGTGGGCCTGCTCGGCACCATCATCGGCCTGATCAAGGCGTTTACCGCGGTCGCCAACGTGAATCCGGCCGAGAAGGCCGAGCTGCTGGCGGCGTCGATCTCGATCGCGATGAACAACACCGCCTTCGCGCTGATGGTGGCGATTCCGTTCCTGCTGATCCACGCCTTCCTGCAGGCGCGCGCCACCGAGATCGTCGACAGCCTGGAAGCCGCGAAGATCAGCTTCCTCAACCTGACGCAGCGGATGACCAGCGAAGTCCGGCGCGGGGCCGGCGCCGAGTAGCCGACGATTCCTCTCTGATACGGGGGAAACGGCATGCGCCTGCGTCGACTGCGCCGCGAGCCCGCCGGGCTCGACGTCACGGCCTTCATCAACCTGATCGTCGTGCTGGTGCTGTTCCTGCTCAGCACGGCGGTGTTCACGCGGCTGTCGGTGCTCGACCTCGCGCTGCCGGCGCAGTCCACCGGCGCGCTCGAGCAGCTGTCGGTCGAGAAGCTCAACCTCGAAGTCGTCATCCGCGCTGACGCGATCGAAGTCGGCGACCGCATCGGCGGCCTGATCCAGAAGATTCCGAAGGCCCAGTCCGGGCAGTACGACGTCACCGCGCTCGGCACGCTGGCGCGGGCAATCAAGGAGAAGTTCCCGGACAAGACCGACGTCACCGTGCTGCCCGAGCCGAACGTGCCGTACGACGTGCTGGTGCAGGTGATGGATGCGCTGCGCACCGGCCGCCAGGTGCAGGGCGCGAAAGTGGTCGAGGTGGCGCTGTTTCCCGAGATCTCGATCGGTGATGCGCCGATCCGGCAGGCGGCCGCGCGATGAAACAGACCGGCATCCAGAAGCGTGCAGCGCGCCGCAACCGCAACACCTCGACGGTCGACCTCAACCTGGTGTCGCTGATCGACATCTTCACGATCCTGATCTTCTTCCTGCTGATCAATACCGGCGTGGCCGAGGTGCTGCCGAACTCCAAGGCGATCAAGCTGCCCGAGTCGACTGCCGAGAAGCAGCCGCGCGAGACGCTGACCGTGCTGGTCAGTGCCAGCGACATCGTCGTCGAGGGCCGCAAGGTCGCCGCGGTGAGCGAGGTGAGCGCCCAGTCGGCCGACGTGATCCCGGGCCTGAAGGCCGAACTCGACCTGCTGCTCGCGCGACCGGTCGTCCGCGCCGAAAACGAGGCGCAGAAGAAGGCGATCACGATCTTGGGTGACAAGGAGATCCCGTACAGCCTGCTGCGCAAGGTGATGGTGACCTGCGCGCGCGCCGGGTTCACCGACGTCTCGTTCGCGGTGCAGAAGAAGGGCGGCGGCTGATGGTGGCTGCAGCAAGCTATCTGCACACGCCGATCCTGGCGTGGTCGGTATCGGCCGAGGACGAGGAACGCTTCAAGCGGATCCTGCGCACGGTGCTGGCGATCTGCCTGCTGATTGCGATCGTCATGCCGTGGCTGCCGGTGCGCGAGCCCGACCGCAGCGTGGCCGAGCCGCTGCCGCCGCGCCTGGCGAAGCTGATGCTCGATCGCGAGATGCCACCGCCGGTGATCCCCAAGCCCGAGCGGCCTGTCGTGAAGGACGAGGCGAAGGCCAGGGCGCCCGACGCGCCGAAGGCCGAGCCCAGGGCGGCCGTCGTCGAGGCGCGCCGGCCCGAGGCGAACAAGCCGCCCGGCGAGAAACTCGAGAACGCGCGCGCGCGTGCCTCGGGCGTCGGGCTGCTGGCGATGAAGAACGAACTGCAGGAACTGCACGCGGCGCCGGCGGCCGTGCAACTGAACAAGGACATCAAGCCGGGTCCGGGCGTCGGCGCGGGTGTCGGGCCGGGTGTCGGCGCCGGCGTCGGGCCGGGCGTGCCGACGCGTTCGCTGATCACGTCGAATGCGACCGGCGGCAGCGGCGGCATCAACACCGCCGCCTACAGCAGCGACACCGGCGGCGGCGGACTTGCGGGCCGCTCGACGACACTGGTCGAGGGCGTCGCCGGCGGCGCGGGTGGCGGCGGTGCCGGTGGCGTGCAGCACGGGCGCGCCGGCGGGACCGGTGCAGGCGCAGGCGGCGCGGGCGGCACGCTCCAGCGCGGCACCAGCGGCAAGGCCTCGCGCTCGATCGAGGAGATCAAGCTCGTGTTCGAGCGCAACAAGGGCGCCATCTACGCGATCTACAACCGCGCGTTGCGCGAGGAGCCGGCACTGCAGGGCCGTGTCGTGCTGGAACTCAGGATCGCGCCGTCCGGTCAGGTGACCGACCTGCGCGTCGTCTCGAGTGAACTGCGCGCCGCGGAACTCGAGAGCAAGCTGCTGGCGCGCATCCGCCAGTTCGACTTCGGCGCAAAGGACGTCGACGCCATCACGGTCACCTGGCCGGTCGACTTCCTGCCTTCCTGAGCGCGCGGTCGCTGCACTGCGCCTCGAAGAGCCGTCAGAACCACCGAGCGGCTGGCTGCAGCGACATTGCGCCCGCGCGCGTGGCAGCCCTTCTTGGACCTGAACCGTGAGCGGCCGACCCGCGAGCCGAACACCGGCCGCGGTTGCTGCGCTACTCTGTACTCTGTATGGACGGGCCGCCTTCGAAGCGACGGGCTGCGAAGGCGAACCGGACGGGCCGAAATTCGAGAGGGTTCAGGGTGCAGATCAAGTCGAGTGCGCAGAGTGTCATCGGAAGCAGATTGCGCGACCGGAGCCAGCGACTGAGGGGACTGGCATTCGCCGTCCTGTTCGCGGCACTTGCTGTGCCGTGTGCTGCAACCGCCGCCGATGCCCCTCGCCGGCCGAATATCGTCATCATTCTCGGCGACGACCTGGGCTTCGCCGACATGGGTTCGTTCGGCGGCGAGATACAGACGCCGAACCTTGACGCGCTGGCAAAGGAGGGTGTGCGCTTCACCAGCTTCTACACGCACGCGAGCTGCTCGCCGACGCGGTCGTTGCTGCTCTCCGGCGTCGACACGCACCTCAATGGCCTGGGCAACATGGACGAGTGGACCGCTCCCAATCAGCGCGGCGCGGTCGGCTACGAGGGCTACCTCAACAACCGTGTCGCGACGCTGCCGCAGTTGCTGAAGGACGCCGGCTACCACACCTACATGGTGGGCAAGTGGCACCTGGGCAAGGCACCCGACCAGATCCCCGCTGCGCGAGGGTTCGAGCGCGACTTCTCGCTGCTCGACGGCGCCGGCAGCTACTGGGACATGACGAACTTCACCGCCCTGACCCCGAAGTCCACGTTCACGGAGGACGGGCGCTACCTCACCGGCCTGCCGAAGGATTACTACGCGACCAAGACCTACACAGACAAGCTG
>JBHJND010000416.1:0-6787 GCA_048497655.1 Caballeronia novacaledonica | reverse complement strand
TCTTCTTCCTTCGGACCCCTGGTGACGTAGTGGAAGAAGGCGCCGAGCACCGCCAGGCCGAGGCCGATCGACAGCAGCGGCTTGGTGACGCCTTTCCACAGGCTGACCCACGGGCTGATCTTCGGATCGACCGGCAGGCCGCTGTACAGGTCGGGCCGGTCGCCGCGCGGCAGCACGTACATGACGTGGGTGCCGCCGACGCCCGGCGGGTCGTACAGCGCCGCGGTGGCGACACCGCGCTCCTTCAGGTCGTTCACCCGCTTGGCGCCGCGCGCGAGCATCTCCTCCTTGGCGCCGAACATCAGGCTGCCGGTCGGGCAGGACTTGACGCAGGCGGGCGACTGGCCGACCGCTACGCGGTCGGAGCACAGCGAGCACTTGTACGCCTTGTTGTCCTTCTTCGAGATGCGCGGCACGTTGAACGGGCAGCCGGCGATGCAGTAGCCGCAGCCGATGCAGTTCTCCGACACGAAGTCGACGATGCCGTTGGCGTACTTGACGATCGCGCCGGGCGCCGGGCAGGCCTTCAGGCAGCCCGGATCCTCGCAGTGCATGCAGCCGTCCTTGCGGATCAGCCAGTCGAGCCCGCCGTCGTCGCGCTGCACCTCGGCAAAGCGCATCACCGTCCACGACTGATCGCTCAGGTCGACCGGGTTGTTGTAGCCCGGGTGGTAGGTGATCTCGTCGCGCAGGTCGTTCCACTCCATGCAGGCGACCTGGCAGGCCTTGCAGCCGATGCACTTGGAGATATCGATCAGCTTGGCGACCGGTTCCTCCGCCACCCGGACCTGCGGCGGCGCGGTGGTCGTCGCCGAGCGTTTCTGGACATCGAGTGATTGCATGGTGTCCTCCTATGCCTTCTCGATGTTGACCAGGAACGCCTTGTACTCCGGCGTCTGCGTGTTGGCGTCGGCGACGAACGGCGTCAGCTCGTTGGCCAGGTAGCCCGGCTTGGTGACACCGACGAATCCCCAGTGGATCGGGATGCCGACGTGGTGCACCTTCTTGCCGCCGCAGTCGAGCGCCTTCATCCGCTTGGTGACCACCGCCAGGGCCTTGATCTCGGCGCGGTTGCTGCGCACCTTGACCATCTGGCCGTTGCTGATGCCCTTCTCCTTGGCCAGGTCCTCGCCGATCTCGACGAACTGCACCGGCTGGGTGATCGCGTTCAGCTCGACGCTCTTGGTCCAGAAGTGGAAGTGCTCGGTCAGGCGGTAGGTGGTCGCCGCGTACGGGAACTCGTCGGCCTTGCCGAACGAGCCCATGTCGCTCTTGAACACCCGCGCCGCCGGGTTGCTGACCGCTTTCGGGTTATTCGGATGCATCGGGTTCACCCCGATCGGCGTCTCGAACGGCTCGTAGTGCTCGGGGAACGGCCCCTCGGCCATGCCGCCGAGCGAGAACAGCCGCCCCACCCCTTCCGCGGTCATGATGAACGGACCGGCGCCGCTGTCGGGGCCAAGCACCGGCGCGATGTCCGGGATGTCGTTGCCCGCCCAGGCCGAGCCGTTCCAGCGGATGCCGGCGCGCTTCGGATCCCATGGCTGGCCGGTCTTCGGATCGGTGTTGGCCCGGTTGTACAGCACCCGCCGGTTGGCGGGCCAGGCGAAGCCCCAGTTCAGCGTGTTGCCGACGCCGCTCGGGTCGGACGGATCGCGCCGCGCCGACAGGTTGCCCGCCTGCGACCAGACACCGCAGTAGATCCAGTTGCCGCAGGCAGTCGAGCCGTCGTCGCGCAGCATGGCGAAGCCCGGCAGCTGCTGGCCGGCCGGCACCAGGACCTTGGTCGGATCCTTCGGGTCGGTGACGTCCTTCAGCGCCCGGCCGTTGACCTCGCGCAGGATCTCCTCGGCCGACGGGTGCGACGGGTTGGCGTAGGCCCACGTGACCTTGAGGACCGGATCGGGAAACTTGCCGCCGTCCTTGGCGTAGGCGGCGCGCAGCCGGGTGAAGATCTGGCCGATGATCTCGCGGTCGGTCTTGCCCTCGCCCGCGGGATCGGCGCCCGCCCAGTGCCACTGGATCACGCGACCCGAGTTGGTGAAGGTGCCGGGGTCCTCAGCGAAGCACGACGCCGGCAGGCGGATCACCTCGGTGGCGATCTCCTCCGGCTTGACGTTGTTCAGCTCGCCGTAGTTCTTCCAGAACTCCGAGGTCTCGTTCTTCAGCGGCTCGATCACCACCAGCCACTTCAGCTTGGCCATCGCGGCGCCGACCTTCTTCTTGTTCGGCAGCGCCGCCAGCGGGTTGAAGCCCTGCATGACGAAGCCGTTGATCTTGCCCTGATGGATCCGCTCGAAGGTGTCCATCACGTCGTAGGCGCCGTCGCGCTTCGGCAGCCAGTCGTAGGCCCAGTCGTTCTCCTTGGTCGCGGCATCGCCGTACCAGGCCTTCTGCAGGCTGACGAACCACTTCGGGAAGTTCTGCCCGAAGTTCATCTGGTTCGGCCGCAGCGGCTTCGGCGTGCGGCGCGTCGCGAAGTCGGCGAACGTCGTGTCGGCGTCGGTCGGCGCCACCATGTAGCCCGGCAGGTTGGCCGAGAACGTGCACATGTCGGTGATGCCCTGCACGTTCGAGTGGCCGCGCAGCGCATTGACGCCGCCGCCGGCCCGCCCGATGTTGCCCAGCAGCAGCTGGATCATCGCCATCGTGCGGATGTTCTGCGAGCCGTGCGAGTGCTGCGTCCAGCCGAGCGCGTAGCAGATCGTCATCACCTTGTCGGGCGTCGACGTGCTGCCGATGAACTCGGCCACCTTCAGGAACTGGTCCTTCGGCGTCCCGCAGACCTTCTCGACCACCTCCGGCGTGTAGCGGCTGTAGTGGCTCTTCATCAGCTGCCAGACGCAGCGCGGGTTCTCGAGCGTCTCGTCGACCAGCGCGTAGCCTTCCTTGTCGAGCTGGTAGGCCCAGGTCGTCTTGTCGTAGCTGCGCTTGGCCTCGTCGTAGCCGGAGAACAGGCCGTCCTTGAAGTCGAAGTCGTCGCGGATCAGGAACGAGGCATTGGTGTAGGCCTTCACGTAGTCCATGTGGACCTTGTTGTTGGCCAGCATCCAGTTGATCACGCCGCCGAGGAAGGCGATGTCGGTGCCGACGCGGATCGGCGCGTAGTAGTCGGCGACCGCGGCCGAGCGGGTGAAGCGCGGGTCGACCACGACCAGCTTCGCCTTGCGGTGCTCGAGCGCCTCGGTCACCCACTTGAAGCCGCAGGGGTGCGCTTCGGCGGCATTGCCGCCCATGATCAGGATTAGGTCGGCGTTCTTGATGTCAACCCAGTGGTTGGTCATCGCGCCGCGCCCGAACGAAGGGGCCAGACTGGCCACCGTCGGGGCGTGTCAAATCCTTGCCTGGGTATCGAGCGAGACCATCCCCAGGGCACGCGCCGCCTTGATCGACAGGTAGCCGGTCTCGTTCGACGCCGCGCTCGACATCAGCATCGCGGTGGTCGGCCAGCGGTTGACGGTGACGCCCTTGTCGTTGGTCTCGACGAAGTTGGCGTCGCGGTCGGCCTTCATCAGCTTGGCGATGCGGTTGAACGCCTCGTCCCAGGAGATGCGCTTCCACTCCTTGGCGCCGGGCTCGCGCACCTCGGGATGGAGCAGCCGGTTCGGCGAGTGCACCAGGTCGAGCAGCGCCGCCCCCTTCGGGCAAAGGGTGCCGCGGTTGACCGGATTGTCGGGGTCGCCCTCGATGTGGATGATGCGGGTCTTGACGTTCTTCGCGTTGTCGCCGCGCGAATACATCAGCAGTCCGCAGCTGACCGAGCAGTACGGGCACATGCCGCGCGTCTCGGTCGTGCGCGCCAGCTTGTAGGCACGAACTTCGGCCAGCGCGGCGCCGGGCGAGAGGCCCAGGCCGACCACCGAAGACGAGCCCATACCCGCCGCGCAGATCCGGAAGAACTGGCGGCGACTCATGGATGCATTCATGAAGTCTCCTTGAACATCGATGCCGCCGGCAGGGTCCGGCGGGCCTCCCTTCTTTGTCTCCAGCTCGGCAGCCGCCGACTGGACTGCGGTACTGCCGTCGGGATCGTAAGACGTAACGACATTAGTAACAACCGTGCAGTCCGCAAGTGTTTGACCAAGGACAGAAAGACCGCCCGAATGCGGCGTAGGTACTTGCCGCCGCGGCGCCGGCACGGCGCCGCCCGCCTAAGCTTCGGGCGCCGAGCGAAGGCACATCCAACCCAACCTACCCGGAGGCTCAGATGGGCGACGGCCTGAAGCAGTACCGGATCGACCAACCCGGCGCGCTGCGGCTTGCCCGCTACGACCCGGCCGCCAAGCCTTTCGACGTCGGCGACAAGGCCGCCAACAAGTCGCGGGTCGCCGAACTGTCGACCGAACTGGCCACGGTGCAGGACCGTTTCTACGCACTGCGGCAAAACAAGCTGCTGCTGGTGCTGCAGGGCATGGACACCAGCGGCAAGGACGGCACGATTCGTGCCGTGTTCCAGGCGATCGACCCACTCGGCGTGCGCGCGGTGTCGTACCGCGCGCCCACCGAGCCGGAGAAGGACCGCGATTTCCTCTGGCGGCACCACCGCGACGTGCCGGGCAGGGGCGAGATCGTCATCTTCAACCGCTCCCACTACGAGGCGGTGCTGATCGAGTACGTGCACGGCTGGATCGATGCCGCCGAGCGCAGGCGCCGGCTGGCGCACATCGTCGAGTTCGAGCGCCTGCTGGCCGATACCGGCACGACGATCGTCAAGTGCTTCCTGCACATCGGCAAGGAGGAGCAGCGCCGGCGCCTGCAGGAGCGGATCGACGACCCGGACAAGCACTGGAAGTTCAACCCGCAGGACCTCGAGGAGCGCAAGCTCTGGGACCAGTACCAGGACGCCTACGAGGAACTGCTCGGTCGCACCGGCACGTCGCACGCGCCCTGGTACATCGTGCCGTCGGACAGCAAGACGCACCGCAACCTGATGGTCACCGAGATCCTGCTCGCCACGCTGCGCAGGCTGGCACCGTCGTACCCGCCGGCGCAGCCGACGCTGGCCGGGCTGAAGGTGGCCTGAGCGCCGAGGGCCGGCCTACGGCGGGCCGGTGCGCACCGCGCGCAGCTGCTGCTCGATCACCAGGCCTTTTTCGTCGGCGAAGCGCAGGCGGACCGGCAGCGAGCACAGGGCCGGCGCCAGCCAGACCTCCAGCGAGTCTTCGCCGTCCTGCTTGTGCCGCTCGAACTTCACGGTCTCGAAGCGTCCGGCGGGCAGGACCAGGGACTCCTCGCCCTGCGCCTTGAACCTGTAGACCGAAGCTCCCCCCTGGCCTGCGACCGGCAGCTCGATGCTCTGCGCGCGCGGATCGGCGCGATGGCGCCAGGGCAGTTGCATGAGCAGGCTCAACCGGTCCTGCATCTGCGGCCTCGTCGGCGCCGAGGCGCCGGTCTGGCTGAAGGTCACCCGCTGGGCCGCCCAATCGAACTCGGCACTGCGCGGCGGGCGGCGGCTCGACTGTTGCGTGAACGTGCGCGGCACCAGCCCCTCGCGGCCTACCGTGCCGACGGAGCTCTGCCGCGCCTCGATGATGCCGGCCGCCTGCAGCGACGACTCCATCGAGTACGCGTCGCCCTTGCGGCGATAGATCACCACACCGTCGCCGGACAGCGACAGCACCGCACGGCTGGCGATGACACCGTACTCGAGCGTCACCGGCAGGCCCAGCGGCGCGTCCGCCCCGCAGGACAATTCGGCGGCCGTCGCCAGCGGGATCACCGCCGCAAGGCCGGCAGACAGGACAGCGCGTGCCGTTCGGTTCATGACGTCGGCACCGATTCGAGCACGCTTTCGGTCACCCGACCGTAACGATCTGTGAACCGCAGCCGTACCGGCAGCCAGGCAAGCGACGGCACGAGCCAGACCTCGATCCTCGCATCCGAGCCCTTCTCCGTGACCCGTTCGATCCGGACCGCCTCCATCGGCCCCAGTCCCGTCTGCGTCGTTTCCCGGCCGGCCGATCGAAAGCGATAGCTCGCCAGGTCGTCGCGCCCCGCCATCTGCATCACCGTCCTGGCGCCGGGGCGGAACCACTCCGGCCTGGCCTGGCCGAGCAGCATCAGCTGGATCTGGAAAGAGACGCGGTCCTGGACGCCTTCGGCGAGCGGGCGCTCGTGCGCCTTGGCGCTGAAGGTCACGCGGCGCCCGGCCCAGTCGAAGTTCGCCGCCTCCGGGCTGCGGCGCGCCCGCGTCTCGACGTAGCGCTCGGGGGCCAGGCCGAATTCGCGCAGGCTGCCCTGCGAATCCAGTTCGAGCACAGTCATGCCGAGCGCGACGGTCGTCATGCGCAGCCGGTATTGCCCATCGCCGGCGAGCGTCCAGTCGACCGTGGTCGTGCCGGTGGCGAGCCGGATCTCGGAATTCGTGGTCCGGTAGACGTAGCGGGCCGACGACGGCAGCGCCGGCCGTTCGGCAAGGGCGGCGCGCAGCACCTCGCCGCTGGCCTCGACCTCCTCCGGTTCGGCCTCGGCAAGCGGTTGCGGCGCGGGCTCCGGCTCGACCGCGGGCTCGGCGGCGGGCGGCGGCTCCTTTGCCGCCGCCAGGTCTTCCCCGAAGGCGCCGATCGGCGGTACCTCGACCGGCGCCGGTTCGGCTGCCGGCACCGGCGCAACGATTGGGGCCGGCCGGGGTCGCGGCGGCGGACGCGGCGCCGGTGGCGCGGGCGGTGGCGCGGCAGCCGCAGGCGGCGCCGGCGGCGGCAGCAGCCGTGCGGTGACGGTCGATTCCTCCGCCGGCCGCTGCGGCTCGCCGCCGGAGAGGATCCGATTCACGCGCTCGAGCACCAAG
>JBHJND010000415.1:0-1720 GCA_048497655.1 Caballeronia novacaledonica | reverse complement strand
TCGGGTTCGCGGTGACGCTTGCGCAGAATGAAGCCGCGAAGCTGCGCATCGAGTACGCAGTGGACTTCGTGAAGGCCAGCGGCAGCACCTCGCGCAAGGTGTTCAAGGTCGGCGAGCGCAGCTTCCAGCCAGGCGAGCGGGTGCGCATCGAGAGGCGGCATCGCTTCACCGACTTCTCCACGCGCAAGCACTACCCCGGCGCGCATCGCATCGCGATCGTCGTCAACGGCGTCGAGCGCGCCGCGCGCACGGTCCGGCTGCTCGCGAGCCGCTAGGCCCTGAAGACTGCCGCCTCGCCACTGCGCACTCATTAGACTGCGGCAAACCTCAGAGGAAGAACAGATGGCGGCAGCCGAGATCAACAACATGGCGGTGTTCTGCGACTTCGAGAACGTGGCGCTCGGCGTGGCCGACGCGAAGTACGACAAGTTCTCGATCAAGACCGTGCTGGAGAAGCTGCTCGTGAAGGGCAGCATCGTGGTCAAGAAGGCCTACTGCGACTGGGAGCGCTACAAGAGCTACAAGGCCGGCATGCACGAGGCGGCCTTCGAGCTGATCGAGATCCCGCACGTGCGGCAGAGCGGCAAGAACTCGGCCGACATCCGCATGGTGGTCGACGCGCTCGACCTCTGCTACACGAAGGCGCACGTCGACACCTTCGTCGTCATCAGCGGCGACTCGGACTTCTCGCCGCTGGTGTCCAAGCTGCGCGAGAACAACAAGCGGGTGATCGGCGTCGGCGTGAAGGCCTCGACCTCCGACCTGCTGATCAAGAACTGCGACGAGTTCATCTTCTACGACGACCTGGTGCGCGTGGCCGAGGCCAAGAAGAGCGCCGCGAAGAAGTCGACGCGCAGGGCCGTGCCGGCGCCGCCGGCCGAGCCTGCCAACGGCGAGCCGGCGCCGGGCGAGGCGAAGAAGGCGAGGGCGCCGCGGGGCAGGAAGAAGGCGCAGCCGGCCGCCGGCAACGCCGCGCCGGCTCCCGCCGAGAGCCCGGCCGACGACGGCGCCGAGCACCGCCGCCAGGCCGCGATCGACCTGGTGCGGGAGACCCTCGAGGAGCTGATCGAGGCGCGCGGTTCGGACGAGCGCATCTACTCGTCGATGGTCAAGCAGGCGCTGAAACGGCGGCGGCCGGAGTTCAACGAGAGCTACCACGGCTACAAGGGCTTCGCCGCGCTGCTCGACGACATGGTGGCGCGCGGCCTGCTGGTGGTCACCAAGGACGACAAGACCGGCCAGCACCTGGTGCGGCTGCCGGCCTCCGGCCCCACCACCGACTGACCGCGGGCACAACGATGCGCCAGGACCCCCGCTTCCCGAACCTGTTCATCGTCGACCACCCGCTGGTGCAGCACAAGCTGACCCACATGCGCGACCGGGCGACCTCGACCCGCACCTTCCGCGAGCTGCTGCGCGAGATCACGCTGCTGCTCGGCTACGAGGTCACGCGCGGCCTGCCGCTGACCACGCGCCGCATCGACACGCCGCTCACCGCGATGGATGCGCCGGTGATCGCCGGCAAGAAGCTGGTCGTCGTGCCGGTGCTGCGTGCCGGGCTCGGCATGGCAGACGGGCTGCTGGAGCTGGTCCCGTCGGCGCGCGTCGGCCACGTCGGCCTGTACCGCGACGAGAACAAGCGCCCGGTGGAGTACTACGTCCGCCTGCCGGAGGTCGAGGACCGCGCCTTCCTCGTCTGCGACCCGATGATCGGCACCGG
>JBHJND010000414.1:0-3592 GCA_048497655.1 Caballeronia novacaledonica | reverse complement strand
GTAGGGCGCTGCGTGCCCGTCCGCCCGCCCGGGACGGGACGCAGTCCGTTGCCTGAACGGCGTGCGAATCGATGACCGACTCCCTCGACACCGCGCAGCTGATCGCCGTCGCCTCGGTGCTGGGCTTTGCCAGCGGCATCCGGCTGTACCTGGTGCTGTTCGTGGTCGGCCTGGCCGGATACATGCAGTGGGTGCCGCTGCCGGCCGGGCTGCAGCTGCTCGCGCAGCCTTGGGTGCTCGGCGCCTCGGGGCTGATGATGACGGTCGAGTTCCTCGCCGACAAGATCCCGGCGGTCGACTCGCTGTGGGACACGGTGCACACGCTGATCCGCATCCCGGCGGGAGCGGCGCTGGCGGCAGCGATGCTCGGTGTCGATTCGGCCACCTGGACGACGGTCGCCGCGCTGCTCGGCGGCTCGCTCGCCGCCACCAGCCACTTCACCAAGGCTGGCGGCCGGGCGCTGATCAACACCTCGCCGGAGCCGTTCAGCAACGTCGTCGCTTCCACCGCCGAGGACGTGCTCGCCGGCGGCCTGCTGCTGCTCGTGCTGGCCTACCCCTGGGTGGCGGCGGGCGTCGTGCTGATGCTGGCGCTGCTGGCGCTCTGGCTGCTGCCGAAGCTCTTCCGCTTCGTGGTCCGCCTGCTGCGGCGGCTCACCGGCGGCGAGGCCGCGCCGGAGCAACTGCGGTGAGGCGGCGGCTGTTCCTGCTGGCCGCAGCCGGCTGGCTCGCCGGCTGCGCGAGCGCGCCGGAGCCGGCCAAGCGCCGGCTCACGGGCGCCGACCTGTTTGCCGTCGAGCCGGCCGCGTTCCGTGCCGCGGTGCTGACCGATGCGCGGGTGGCGGTCCAGGCAGTCGTCGTCGACGTGCGCTCGCCGGCGCTCGACGAGCGCTTCGTGCTGCGCCTGCAGCAGCCGGCAGCGGTCGACCGACGGCTGCCGCCGGCGCCTGAGGGCCTGGCCTGGCGGGTCCTCGCGCTATCGGCCGAGGGAACGACGACGCTGGTCGCGGTCAGGCAGTTGCTCGCCTCGCGCCTGCCGGGTCCCGAGGGGCTGGAGGTGACGGTCTCGGCGCTGCCCGCGATGGTGCCGGCCGACCTGATCGCCGCGCTGCCGGTGCGCATCGAGATGCTGGTGGACAATCGCGAGGGCTGGTTCACGCTGGGCGAAGGTACGCTGGACCTGCGCCCCTGAGCGACACCGGGAAACGGACGCCATGTTCGACAAGATGCTGATCGCCAACCGCGGCGCCGAGCGGCCTGCGGCCGCGAGCCTCGTCATGCCGCCGCGCGCAGCGCGGGGCGATCCCGCCGCGAGGAGCGCATGTTCGACAAGATCCTGATCGCCAACCGCGGCGAGATCGCCTGCCGGGTGGCCACCACCGCGCGCCGGCTCGGCGTGCGCACCGTCGCCGTGTACTCGGATGCCGACGCCGGCAGCCGGCACGTGGCCTTCGCCGACGAGGCGGTGCGCATCGGCCCGCCGCCGGCGCGCGACAGCTACCTGCAGGCGGCGGCGATCATCGCCGCCGCGCGCGAGCACGGCGCGCAGGCGATCCACCCCGGCTACGGCTTCCTGTCGGAAAACGAGGGCTTCGCCAGAACGGTGGCCGAGGCCGGCCTGGTGTTCATCGGCCCACCGCCGCGCGCGCTCGCGGCAATGGGTAGCAAGAGCGAGGCCAAGGCGTTGATGGAAGCGGCTTCGGTGCCGCTGGTGCCCGGTTACCACGGCGCCGAACAGGACCCGGCGCGGCTGGCGGGCGAGGCGGCGCGGATCGGCTACCCGGTGCTGATCAAGGCAGCGCTCGGCGGCGGCGGCAAGGGCATGCGCATCGTGACGCGGGCCGAGGAGTTCGCCGAGATGCTCGCCTCCTGCAAGCGCGAGGCCGCGGCGAGCTTCGGCGACGACCGCGTGCTGGTCGAGAAGTACCTGCTGCGGCCGCGCCACGTCGAGGTGCAGGTGTTCGCCGACACGCACGGCAACTGCCTGAGCCTGTTCGAACGTGACTGCTCGGTGCAGCGGCGGCACCAGAAGGTGATCGAGGAGGCGCCGGCGCCGGGAATGACGGCGGAGCGCCGCCGGGCGATGGGCGAGGCGGCGGTGGCCGCCGCGCGCGCGGTCGGTTACGTCGGCGCCGGCACGGTGGAGTTCATCGTCGAGGCCGACACGTTCTACTTCATGGAGATGAACACCCGGCTGCAGGTCGAGCACCCGGTGACCGAGATGATCACCGGCCACGACCTGGTCGAGTGGCAGCTGCGCGTGGCCGCCGGCGAGAGGCTGCCGGTCGCGCAGGACGAACTGGCGATCCGCGGCCACGCGATCGAGGCGCGGCTGTACGCCGAGAACCCGGACAAGGGTTTCCTGCCGGCGATCGGCCGGCTGTCGCACATGTCGATGCCGGCGGCGGTCGAGTTCCGCCGCAACGCCGACGACAACGGCTTTCACGACCCGGCCCCGGTGCGCATCGACAGCGGCGTGCGCCCGGGCGACGCGATCAGCCCGCACTACGACCCGATGATCGCCAAGCTGGTCGTCTGGGGCGAGGACCGCGCGCAGGCGATCGCCCGCATGCGCGCCGCGCTGGCCGAGTTCCACATCGTCGGACTGGCCAACAACGTCGACTTCCTCGCCCGGCTGATGGACAACCCGTCGTTCATCGCCGCCGATCTGGACACCGGGCTGATCGAGCGCGAGCGCGAGCGGCTGTTCGCCATCGAGGCGCGGGTGCCCGAGGACATGCTCGCCGCCGCCTGCGCGCGGGTGCTGGCCGACGAAGCCGCCGCCAGCGGCTCGCGGCGCGATCCGTTCGACATGCGCAACGGCTGGCGGCTCAATTACATCTACACGCGCACCCTGACGCTGGCCTCGGCGCACGGCGTGCACGAGGTGCTGCTCGACTACGGCCGCGACGGCTGGCGCTACCGTCACGGCAGCCACGACACGCCGCTGGCGATCGTCGCGAACGACGGCACGCGCCTTCGGCTGCGCCTCGGCCACCGCCAGCTGTCGGCCGACGTCGTGCGCGACGGCGACGACCTGCACGTGTTCAGCGCAGGCCGCCACCGCACGCTGACGCTGGTCGACGTGATCGCGCACGCCGGCGAGCACGACGGCGCAGGCGCCGGGCTGGTGGCGCCGATGCCCGGCAGGGTGATCGCCGTGCACGTCGCCGCCGGCAGCCAGGTCACCAAGGGCACGCCGCTGCTGGTGATGGAGGCGATGAAGATGGAGCACGCGATCGTCGCCCCGGAAGACGGCATCGTCGAGGCGGTGCTGTACGCGGCCGGCGAGCAGGTGGCCGAGGGGGCGCCGCTGGTGACCTTCGCGCGGGCCCAGACCTGACCGACCAACGCCGAACCGGCCGGCGGAATCACGCCGCCGCGGCGTACCGCAACGCCCAGAAGTGCGCGCCGCGCCAGTACTGCGCAGCGGTGCCGATGCCGTCGACCATCGACCGCAGCTCGTCTTCCGAGGGGAAGTTCTTCAGCACGCGGTGCGTCGTGCCGTCGGGCAGCGGGCGCATCTGGTAGGTGTTGCCGGCGGCATCGCGTTCGCTGATCGGCAGCCGCTCGCGCTGTGCCTCGGTGTTGT
>JBHJND010000413.1:0-1670 GCA_048497655.1 Caballeronia novacaledonica | reverse complement strand
TCAACATCGCCACCCTGGTGCACGGCGAGGAGGCGCTGCTGGCGGTCGGTTTCATCTTCACCATCCACTTCTTCAACGGCCACCTGCGGCCGGAGAAGTTCCCGATGGACATGGTGATCTTCACCGGCCGCATCTCGGATCACGAGCTGCGCGAGGAGCGCCCTCTCGAGTACGAGCGGCTGGTGCGCGAGGGTCGGCTGGCGTCGATCGAGGCCAGTCCGCCGGCGCCGGGTGCGGTGGCGTTCGGCCGCATCGTCGGCGGCACGGCGCTGGTGCTGGGCCTGATCACCGTGGTGCTGATCATCTTTGGCATGGTCCTGCGCTGATGCGCTAAATTGAACGACGTCTCGCCAGCGTGCGGGCTCGATCGGCGGCGACCGACCGGGCCCGCTTCGTTAGGCGGGGGTCGAACTGAGAAATCTTTCGGGGGGCAGCGATGCGATTCGATCTGAAGCGGCACGGCATCATCGGCGGTGCGACGTTGTTGATCCTCGGCCTGCTGGCGCTGCTGCTGATCGGCGCCGGCGGTATCGCCGCCTGGGAGTACAGCAACAGCGACGCCTTCTGCGCGACGATGTGCCACTCGGTGCACCCCGAGGAGATCGCTTCGCACAAGACCGCGGCGCACGCCAGCGTGCACTGCGTCGAGTGCCACATGGGTCGCAACTCGGCGCTGAAGCTGATCGCCATGAAGCCCACCCACTTCAAGGAGCTGTACGGCATGGTCTTCGGCTACGAGCGGCCGCTGCACGCCTCGGGCATGCGGCCGGCGCGCGAGGCCTGCGAGAGCTGTCACAACCCGCAGACCGAGCACCACGACAGCATCATCGTGAAGAAGCGCTACGGCGACGATCCGAAGAGCAGCGAGATCGACTACCGCATCACGCTGCACACGACCGCCAACGCCGAGCGCGAGGTCCCGTGGAGGGTCACCGGCATCCACTGGCACATCGCCAACCCGGTCTATTACCGCAGCCCCGACGTCCAGGGGCGCGAGATCCCCTGGGTGCAGGTGGTCAAGGCCGATGGCACCAAGGTCACCTATCGCGATCCGGAGTCGAAGCTGTCCGACGCCGAGGTCGAGAAGCTCGAGCCGCGGCGCATGGAGTGCTTCAACTGCCACAACGCGGTCGGGCACCCGTTCCCGAACCCGGCCGACCGCGTCGACGATGCGATCGCCGCCGGCCGCATCGACCGTGCGCTGCCGTCGGCCAAGGCGCGCGCGGTGGCGCTGATCGATGCCGCGGCCGAGATCAGCGGCCCGATGGCCGAGCGCGCCAAGGCGATCGACAAGCTGGTGGCCGAGAACGCCGCGAAGTTCCCGGTGCCGGAGAAGCTGAAGGACAAGGACGCGCAGTTCCAGAAGGTGATGCGCGAGATCCTCTTGGCGAGTTCGTTCGAGGAGAAGGGCGTCACCTGGAAGTCGTTCCCGAACCACGCGGGACACAAGGACTTCCCCGGCTGCTTCCGCTGCCACAACGGCAAGCACGTCAACGAGAAAGGCGAGGCGGTCCGCCTGCAGTGCACGCTGTGCCACAACCTGCCGCAGGTGCGCGGCGAGAAGGTGAAGTCGACGGTGCCCTCGACGGTGTCGCCCGACCTGACGCCGCCGCCGAGCCACGAGGAACCGAACTTCATGCACGAGCACCGCACCAAGCTCGACGACACCT
>JBHJND010000412.1:0-4064 GCA_048497655.1 Caballeronia novacaledonica | reverse complement strand
TTCGCCGGCCTGTGGGGCGTGCCGTACCTGCAGCAGGTCTATGGCATGCCGCGGGTGGCCGCCGCGCAGCACACCAGCCTGCTGCTGCTGGGAGTTGCCTTCGGCTCGCTCGCCATCGGCGTCATCTCCGACCGGTTGAAGAGCCGGCACGGGGTGATGCGCGCCTTCGTCGTTGCCTACGCGCTGTCTTGGCTACCGTGGTTGCTGCAGGTGGACTGGCCGACCTGGGCGACGCTGGCGTGGTTCTTCGTCATGGGCCTGCTGATCCCCGGCTTCACGCTGTCGTGGACCATCGCCAAGGAGGCGAACCCGCCGCAGTACTCGGGCATCGCCACCTCGGTGGTCAACGTCGGCATCTTCCTCGGCACCGGCATCCTGCAGCCGCTGGTCGGCTGGGTGCTAGACCGCGGCCGCGCCGCCGGCGATCTGGCCGGCGCGTGGGAGCGCGGCATCTGGATCATGGCCGGCGCCGCCGCCCTCGGTGCGCTGATGACGTTCCTGGTCGGCAAGCAGCGGCGACCGGGCTGACGGGCGTCAGTGCGGCCCGCCGGGCGCATGGGCGCAGCGCAGGGCGGCAGCCGTGGCGTGCAGCCGGCGGTCCCGCGTCCAGAGCATGGTGCCCGGTATCAACGCGACCGACGCCAGCAGGTGAACGTCGACGTAACCGATCCCCTTGCCGTACAGCCGATGCTGCGCGATGAAAGCGAGCACCTCGTGATGTTCGGCACAGGGCGCCGCAGGCATGTTGTTCAGCAGGTCGAGGGTTTCCGCCCGGTCGGCCAGGATTCCGCAGGCGATCTCGCCGATCACGAAGGGGTGCGCCAGGACGCGCCCTTCCTCCAGCAGCGCCACAAGCGCCTCGTCGCCGCGGCGGAGGTGGTCGACCCAGACCGAGGTGTCGACCAGGATCATGCGGCCTGGCGTCGGCGGGGCGCGGCCGTCAGGCGTCGCTGAGTGCCCCCCAGCCGGGCGAGCCTGCGCGCGCTTTCGCGCTCGATCAGCGCCCGCAGGCCCTCGTGGATCACGGTCGTACGGTCGAGCGGGCCGAGCAGGCGCGTGGCCCTGGCGAGCAGTTCATCGTCGATGTTGATGGTAGTGCGCACGGCATCGGCTCCTTGTCGAGGATGCACCAAAGATAGCATCATTCGATGCCGAGTTTAGTGCGCGCGGTGGCCGACGCGCGGCGGGCGAGGCCGCTTCCGCGGCGGTCTCAGTGCCGGATGCAGATCTGGCCGAAGTGCGCGCCCTGCTTCAGCGCCGCCATCGCCTCCTTCAGCTGCTCGAAGGCGAACACCTTGTCGACCACCGGCACCAGCCTGTGCTGGTCGATCGCCCGCATCATCGCCTCGAAGCCGTCGCGCGAGCCCACCGTGATGCCCTGCAGGCGCACCTGCCGCGTCACCACGTGGCCGAGCGGCGCCGACAGCGCCGAGCCGGAGAGCACGCCGATCATCGAGATCGTGCCGCCGGGGCGGATGGCGCGCAGCGACTGCGGCAGCGTCTTCTCGCCGCCGAGCTCGACGATGTGGTCGAAGCCGCGGCCGGCAGTGATCTCCCGCGAGGCCTTCGACCACTCCGGCGTGGCCGTGTAGTTGATGCCGACGTCGGCGCCCATCGCCGTGGCGCGGGCCAGCTTCTCGTCGCTCGACGAGATCACCGTGACGTGGCAGCCGAGCAACTTGCCGAAGGCCAGCGCGAACAGCGCCACGCCGCCGGTACCCTGAACCAGCACGCGCGAGCCGGGGCCGAGGTCGTCGTAGGTGACCAGCGCGCTCCACGCGGTGAGCGCGGCGCAGGGCAGGGTGGCCGCCTGCTCGTCGGTGAGGTGCGCCGGCACCTTCACGACGCCTTCGGCCGGCAGGCACATCAGCTCGGCCATCGTGCCGTCGACCGGGCCGCCGAGCGTGCGGGTGAGCCGCTCGAGGTCCGGCGCGCCGCCGATCCACGATTGGTGAAAGCACGGGCAGACGCGATCGCCGGCCTTCACGCGCGTCACCCCCGGCCCGACCTCGACCACCTCGCCGACACCGTCGGACAGCGGGATCAGCGGCAGGTTGCCGGTGAAGGCGCCGTAGCCGCGGCTGGGCACGACGAGGTCGCGGTAGTTGAGCGACGCCGCCTTCATCCGCAGCAGCACCTCGCCGGTGCCCGGCTTCGGCTCGGGCCGCGTGCCCAGCTGCAGGTGGTCGAAGCCCCAGTCGCCGCGGATCTCGAAGACCTTCATCGCGTTTCCCCCGTCCATCTCACGCCGGCGGCGCGATCGGCACGCCGGCCAGCTTCAGCAGTTCGTCGAAGGCCAGCCCGTCGATCAGCTCGACCGCCCGCAGGCCGCCCGGCGTGACGTCGATCACCGCGAGATCCGTGTAGATGCGGCTGACGCAGGCCAGCCCGGTCAGCGGATAGCTGCATTGCTGCACCAACTTGCTCTCGCCCTTCCTGGTCAGCAGTTCCATCATCACGAAGGTCTGCCTGGCGCCGATCGCCAGGTCCATCGCGCCGCCGACCGCCGGGATCGCGCCCGGCTCGCCGGTCGCCCAGTTGGCCAGATCGCCGCGCACCGAGACCTGGAAGGCGCCGAGCACGCAGATGTCGAGGTGGCCGCCGCGCATCATCGCGAAGCTGTCGGCGTGGTGGAAATAGCAGCCGCCCGGCAGCAGGGTGACCGGCGCCTTGCCGGCGTTGATCAGGTCGTAGTCCTCCTCGCCCTTCGGCGGCGCCGGGCCCATGCCGAGCACGCCGTTCTCGCTGTGCAGGATCACCTCGCGGCCGTGCGGCAGGTAGTTCGACACCAGCGTCGGCAGGCCGATGCCGAGGTTGACCACCGCGCCTTCGGGAATGTCGCGCGCCACCCGCGCCGCCATCTGCTCCCGGGTCCACTTGTCCATCGTCATCGCCTCACACCGGCCGCACGCCGACCGGCTGCGTAGCGACGCGGGCGATCGGCACCACGCGCTTGACGAAGAGGCCCGGCGTGACGATTGCCTCGGGGTCGAGGCTGCCCAGCTCGACCACCTCGTGCACGGTGGCCACGGTGACCTTCGCCGCGGTGGCCATGATCGGGCCGAAGTTGCGCGCCGTCTTGCGGTAGACGAGATTGCCCCAGCGGTCGCCGCGCTCGGCCTTGATCAGCGCGAAGTCGGCGTGGATCGGGTGCTCCAGCACGTAGCCGCGGCCGTCGATGATCCTCGTCTCCTTGCCGCGCGCCAGCTCGGTGCCGTAGCCGGTCGGCGTGTAGAAGGCGCCGATGCCGGCGCCGGCGGCGCGGATCCGCTCGGCGAGGTTGCCCTGCGGCACCAGTTCCAGTTCGATCTCGCCGGCGCGGTACAGGCCGTCGAACACGTGCGAGTCGACCTGGCGCGGGACCGAGCAGATGATCCTGCGCACCCGCCGCGCCTTGAGCAGCGCGGCCAGCCCCGTGTCGCCGTTGCCGGCGTTGTTGTTGACGATGACGAGCTCTTTCGCGCCCTGCGCGATCAGCCCGTCGATCAGTTCCGAAGGCAGCCCGGCGCTGCCGAAGCCGCCGAGCATGACGGTGGCGCCGTCGCGCACGTCGGCGAGCGCGGCTTCGATCGAGGCAACGATCTTGTCGATCATCGGTGGAACACGGGGCTTGCCGCGGAGGGGGAAGCCGCAGCGACAGCGCGATGATGCACTTCCGGCGCGATTGCGCAACCCGGCAACGGCCGGGAAGCCGGCCTTGCAGCCGATGCCGTCGGCGACTCTTGACCCTGCTCAAGCGCGCCGCGCCGGCTGATCGCAAGCTCTGAGCGAACGGTCATGAAGAGCCTGATCGACGCCCGCCTGCGCGCCATCTGCGCACGCTCGACGCGCCCGCTGCGCATCGTCTACGCCGACGGCGGCGAACTGCGCCACCGGCCAGAGTCGCCGCCCGAATTAACGCTGCGCTTCCGGACGGCGGCGGCGCAGCGGCGAACGGCGCTGTTCGGCCACGTCGGCCTGCTCGACAGCTGGTTCGACAGCGAGATCGACATCGACGGCGACCTCGCCGCGCTGTTCGCGCTCGGACTTGAGGGGGACTTCTCGCAGCCTTCGCCGGCGGTGTG
>JBHJND010000411.1:0-9320 GCA_048497655.1 Caballeronia novacaledonica | reverse complement strand
GCCGCGCCGGCTGTCGCAGCCGCGCCGGCCTGCGGCAGCGGCGGTTGCGCGGCCTGCACCTAGCCACGGCTGGCCGCATTTGTCGAGCGAGAACGCCGTGCGCACCGCCGGGCCTGGACGGCGCGCGCGAGGCGCCAAGGCCAGCGGCTTCGCGGACGTTCCCCCATGCTGAAGAAGTACTTCATCACCGGCCTGCTGATCTGGCTGCCGCTGGCGGTCACGCTGTGGATCATCGACTTCGTTGTGACCGCGATGGACCGCAGCCTGCTGCTGCTGCCGGCGTCCTGGCGGCCGGGAGTCGTCATCGGCATGCACCTGCCCGGCTTCGGGCTGATCGTCTCGGTGCTGGTGATCCTGGCGACCGGCATCCTGGCGGCGAACTTCCTCGGCCAGCGCCTGGTGCGCTGGTGGGAAGGCCTGGTGGCGCGGATCCCGATAGTCAACTCGATCTATTCGAGCGTGAAGCAGGTGTCCGACACCATGCTGGCGCAGAAGGGCAACGCCTTCCGCAAGGTGGTGCTGGTCGAGTTCCCGCAGCGCGGCCAGTGGACCATGGCCTTCGTCGTCGGTTCGCCGGGCGAGCGGCTGGCGCCGCATGTCGGCGGCGAGAAAGTGACCGTGTACGTGCCGACGGCGCCCAACCCGACCTCCGGCTACGTGATCGTGGTCGACCCGGCCGAGTTGCGCGACCTCGACGTCAGCGTCGACGAGGCCTTCAAGTTCCACGTTTCGCTGGGGGTGGTCACCCCGTCGGAGGCGGGGCGGCGGCGCCCGCACAAGGCGGCGTTGACCACCGAGACTCCGGGCGAGGCGCCGGGCCGATAGAATCCGCGCCTGGTGCACCGACAGTCCGCCCCATGATGCTCGCCGCCTCTGCTCACCGGATCGGCCGCGCGCCTGCCGCCGGCCGGCAGGCGCTCTTCACGCCGGTGCCGGAGCACGACCGAAACCGCCAGCGGCCGGGCGGGTAGCGCCGCCCGGCCGCCTGTCGATTCGCCGAATCGACCGCCGAGCTCGCCGGGTCTTCCGGATCCGCAACACCAACCCGCGCGGCAGCCGAGGCGCCGCGCCAACAAGATCGACTGGAGTTCTCATGCGTACCGAATATTGCGGCCTGGTGGACGGCAGGTTCATCGGCCAGAGCGTGACGTTGTTCGGCTGGGTGCACCGCCGGCGCGACCACGGCGGAGTCATCTTCATCGACCTGCGCGATCGCGAGGGCCTCGTGCAGGTGGTCTGCGATCCCGACCGGCCGGCGGTGTTCGCCAGCGCGGAGAAGATCCGCAACGAGTTCTGCGTCAAGGTGGTCGGCACGGTGCGCAGCCGTCCCGAGGGCACCGCCAACGCCGGCCTCGTCTCCGGGCAGATCGAGGTGCTGTGCCAGGAGCTCGTGATCCTCAACCCGTCGGTGGCGGTGCCGTTCCAGCTCGACGACGAGGACCTGTCGGAGTCGACGCGGCTGACGCACCGGGTGCTCGACCTGCGCCGCGCGCCGATGCAGAAGAACCTGCGCCTGCGCTACAAGGTGACGATGGCGGTGCGCAGGTTCTTCGACGCGGCGGGTTTCATCGACGTCGAGACGCCGATGCTCACCAAGAGCACGCCGGAGGGCGCGCGCGACTACCTGGTGCCGTCGCGCGTGCACGCCGGCCAGTTCTTCGCGCTGCCGCAGTCGCCGCAGCTGTTCAAGCAGCTTCTGATGATCGCCGGCTACGACCGCTACTACCAGATCGTCAAGTGCTTCCGCGACGAGGACCTGCGCGCCGACCGCCAGCCGGAGTTCACGCAGATCGACGTCGAGACCAGCTTCCTCAGCGAGCAGGAGATCCGCTCGATCATGGAGGAGATGATCCGCACGGTGTTCAAGGACGTGCTCGACGTGGAGCTGCCGAAGCCGTTCCCGGTGATGCCGTACGGCGAGGCGATGGCGCGCTACGGCTCGGACAAGCCCGACCTGCGGGTGAAGCTGGAGCTCACCGACATCACCGACTGCGTGCGCGAGGTCGACTTCAAGGTCTTCAGTGCCGCGGCGGCGCTGCCCGACGGACGCGTGGCGGCGCTGCGGGTGCCGCACGGCGGCGAGATGCCGCGCTCGGAGATCGACGCGATGACCGAGTTCGTCAAGATCTACGGCGCCAAGGGGCTCGCCTACATCAAGGTCAACGACAGGGCGAAGGGCCGCGACGGCCTGCAGAGCCCGATCGTCAAGAACCTGCACGACACGGCGCTGGCCGAGATCCTCAAGCGCACCGGCGCCGCCGATGGCGACGTGGTCTTCTTCGGCGCCGACCGCGCCAAGATCGTCGCCGACAGCATGGGCGCGCTGCGGCTGAAGATCGGCCACAGCGAGTTCGGCAGGGCGCATGGCCTGTCGGAGCCGGGCTGGCGGCCGCTGTGGGTGGTCGACTTCCCGATGTTCGAGTACGACGAGCAGGAGAGCCGCTACGTCGCCGCGCATCACCCCTTCACCAGTCCGAAGGACGAGCACATCCAGTACCTCGAGACCGACCCGTCGAAGTGCCTGGCCAAGGCCTACGACATGGCGCTGAACGGCTGGGAGATCGGCGGCGGCTCGGTGCGGATCCACCGCGAGGACGTGCAGAGCAAGGTCTTCCGGGCGCTGAAGATCGGCCCCGAGGAGGCGCGGCTGAAGTTCGGCTTCCTGCTCGATGCGCTGCAGTACGGTGCGCCGCCGCACGGCGGCATCGCCTTCGGGCTGGACCGCATCGTCACGATGATGGCCGGCGCCGAGTCGATCCGCGACGTGATCGCCTTCCCGAAGACCCAGCGTGCGCAGTGCCTGCTGACGCAGGCGCCGTCTGCGGTCGACGAGAAGCAGTTGCGTGAGCTGCACATCCGCGTGCGCGGCACGCAACCGGCGGCGGAGTCGAAGCCCGCGTGATCCGCGCGGCCGCGCTGCTGGCCGCGGCCTGCGGAGCAGCGCAGGCCGAAACGTGGCTGTATCGGGTCGCGCTCGACCCCGCCCAGCCGCTGGCTGCCCGGGTGGTGGTCGAACTGCCGGCGGCGCGCCGGGCACAGGATTTCAGCGTGCAGGTGCGCGGCCTGGCCAGCGGCGTGACGCCGCAGGTTGCCGATCTGCGCTGCGACGGCGCGCCGCTGGCGCCCGATTCGGCGAGCGCCTGGCGCGTGCAGGGCTGGAGCTGCGTTCGCCTGAGCTGGACGGTGGCGTTAAAGGAGGCGCCCGAAGGCGGCGTCGACCTGCGCGCCCGCGAGGGCTTCTTCGACCCCGGCGCCCGCTTCTGGCTGTTCAGCGAGGCCTCGTCGCTGCTGCGGCCGGTCGGCGACCCCCAGCACGACGGGCAGGTCGAGTTCGTCGGCCGCGGGCCGGTGCACGGTTCGAGCCCGGTGGGAGCGACGCCGAGGCGGGTCGTGCCGGCCGCTGACAGGCCGGCCGAGTTCTACGTGATCGGCCGCCTGCCCGGTGCAACCGTCCGCGAGGGCGGTTTCGAGACGCTGCACCTGGATGCCAACGGTGGCGACTGGCGCAGCCTGGTCAGCGAGCACGTCCGTGCATTGCAGTACCTGGTGCGCGCCGCCGGTGCGCGACAGCTGGCGCCGCTGCGCAGCACCGTGGTCTGGCTCGGCGGCGCGACCGACGACGGCCTGCCGGTGGGCGTGGCCGGCAATCGCACGCTGCTGCTGGCCGGCGCGAGGCGCGACGCACGGACGCCGAATGCCGAACTGGCGTTCGCCTGGATGCTGCGCGAGCAGCTCGCGCAGTCGATGCCCGAGCGGCTGCCTCCGTGGGCGCGCGAGAGCCTGGCGCAGTACTACGCGGTGAAGGCCCTGCGCCGATCGGAGCTGCCGGCAGCCGCGGTCGCCGCCGCCGAGAAGCGCCTGATCGACCAGCAGCCGCCTCGCAGCCGCCTACGCGAGGCGCAGCGGCGGCTGGAGGCGGGCGACGAGGTGGCACGCGCCGAACTGCACTCTGCGGGAGCGGCGTTCTGGGAGCGCATCGACCGGGCGATCGTGCGCAAGAGCGGCTTTCGCACGCTCGACTCGGTCCTGCCGCTGCTGCTGGCCGCGGACTGGCCGGCCGATCGCCCGCCGGCCGCAGGACTCGAACTGCTGCGCCGCTACGCCGGCGAGGCCACGGTCGACGAACTGCTGGCGCTGTACGTCGGCAGCTGAAGAAAATGCGGCCGACATGAGCGGCTACAAGCTGCCCGAATCGGTGCTGGTGGTGATCCACACGCCGGCGCTCGACGTGCTGCTGCTGGAGCGCGTCGACTTCCCCGGCTTCTGGCAGTCGGTGACCGGCAGCCGCGCCGACGCCGGCGAGCCGCTGGCGGCGACCTGCGCCCGTGAAGTGCACGAGGAAACCGGGCTGGCGCGGCCGGCCGGCGCATTCGAGGACTGGAGCTACACCAATCGCTACTCGATCTATCCGCAATGGCGTCGTCGCTATGCGCCGGGGGTCACGCACAATGTGGAGCACCTGTTCGGCCTTTGCGTCGAGGACCGGTTTGCGCCGCGGCTGGCGCCGCGCGAACATCGGCGCTGGCAGTGGCTGGACTGGCGCGATGCCGCCGATGTGTGCTTCTCCTGGACCAACGCGCAGGCGATCCGCCTGCTTGCCTTTCGCGCTGCTCGCCTCGGTGGCAGCAGCAGCCGGGCCTGAGATCGGGTTGCGGCGCGACGCCGGCGCCTCCGTGCCCGGCGCCCGTGCCGGTCGGTCCGGGCAGGCGGCGCGATGAGGACCGTCGCAGTCCTGCTCTCGGCGCTCGTTCTCGCCGGCTGCGCCGTCGACCCCTACACGCGGGCGCCGATCAGCACGCATCTTCAGCGAAGCGACGATGTCGGTGACTGCGCCCGCCTGCTGCGGCAGGTCGACCAGCGGATCGATGCCGCCGGCACGCGCGACGCCGGCGCGCCGCGCGTGCCGGGCTTCCCTTACCTGCGCGTCGACCGTTTCACCGCCAGCCTCGGCGAGTCGGCCGGCGAACTGCGTGGCGCCGGTTTCGCCGCATGGAGCGAACTGATGGCGCAGGCCGACCGGCAGGCGCGGGCGGCGGAACTGGCCAACGCCGGCGAGGCCGAGCGGGCGGTCGCCGTCGATGCCTGCCGCTACGTGCTGGCGATTGCCGACGGCGGCGAGTTCGCGCAGTTGCGCGCCGCGGCTCAGGTGCCCGACGACTACAGCACGACGCTGCGCGTGCTCGGCCTGTACCCGCTGACCCGCCTCGCCTTTGCCGCCGGCATCGGCGACTGGCAGCAGCGCACGCGCGAGGTCTTCGCGCTGCCGCCGGAGGAGCTGCCGCAGGCAGGGCAGCTTCGGCGCCATGTGCCGGCGGCGACGCCGCCGGAGCTGCCGCCGCCGCCGCGCTCGGCGGCCTTCGCCCTGCCGGCGCCCGCGCGGCCGCAACTGCTCGAGTGGGCGCTGCGGCACGCGCCATCGGTCGAGGTCGACACGACAACCGACGACGACCGCATCGGCAGCCTGCGCTGGGCCGGCACCGGTGCGCCGTCGATCGCGGTGGACACCGGGCAGCCGGCGGCCTACGTGCGCACGGCCTACACCCACTTCGCCGGCCGCCTGCGGCTGCAGCTCGTCTACACCTTCTGGTTCCCGGCGCGGCCGGCGCAGCGGCAGCCCGACCTGCTGGCCGGCAGGCTGGACGGGCTGATCTGGCGGGTGACGCTCGACGAGCACGGCTCGCCGCTGGTGTACGACTCGATCCATGCCTGCGGCTGCTATCACCTGTTCTTTCCGACCGAGGCGGTGGTGGCGCGCCCGCAGCCCGCCACGCTCGACGAGGGCCTGTTTGCGCCGCAGGCCGCGCCGCCGCTTTTGCCCGGCGAGCGGATCGTGCTGCGCGTGGCCTCGCGCACGCACTATCTGCAGCGGGTGTCGGCTCAGCCGGCGGGTGCTCAGGCGGGCACCGCCTATGCGCTGCTCGACGAGCGCCGCCTGCTCGCCCTCGACTGGCCGGCCGGCGGCACGCGCAGCGCGTACGATGCGGCCGGTTTCGTGCCGGGCACCGAGCGCGCCGAGCGCTGGCTGTTCTGGCCGATGGGCATCGCCAGCGCCGGCCAGATGCGGCAGTGGGGGAGGCACGCGACCGCCTTCGTCGGCCGCCGTCACTTCGACGAGGCCCTGCTGCTGGACCGCTATTTCGAGCTGCGCGCGAACGGCGCGGCCACTGACCGAAGATGAAGCTGCGCGTCGCGACCTACAACATCCACAAGGGCGTAACCGGCATCCGCCGCGTGCCGCGCATCCACGACGTCAAGCTGGCGCTGAACAGCATCGACGCCGACATCGTCTTCCTGCAGGAGGTGCAGGACCGCAACGAGACGCTGCGCCACCACGCCAACTATCCGTCGGCGCGCCAGCTCGACTTCCTCGCCACCGGCGGCTACGAGCACCTCGCCTACGGCATGAACGCGGTATATCCGCACGGCCACCACGGCAACGCCATCCTGTCGCGGCACGCCATCGGCAACTACACCAACCACGACATCTCCGACCACGCGCTGGAGAAGCGCGGCATGCTGCACGCGGTGTCGAGGGTGACGCCGCCGCGCGGGCGCAAGGCGCGCGACGTGCACCTGATCTGCGTGCACTTCGGCCTGATCAAGCGCAGCCGGGTGCGCCAGGCCACGGCGCTGGCCGACTTCATCGACCAGGAGATCCCGGCGGAGGCGCCGCTGATCGTCGCCGGCGACTTCAACGACTGGCAGCGCCGCGTCGACCAACTGCTGCGCGAGCGGCTCGACGTCGAGGAGGTCAGCGTCGCCGACGCCCCGGCGCCGGGCAGCCGCTCGGTGCTCGACCGCGTTCTGCCGTGGCGCGGCGGCCGCGAGACCGCGCAGCCGGTGTCGCGCACCTTCCCGAGCTTCGCGCCCTGGCTGACGCTCGACCGGATCTACGTGCGCGGCTTCGCGGTGCGCGGCGTCGAGGTGCCCAAGGGCCTGACCTGGGCGCGCCGCTCCGACCACGCGCCGCTGATCGCCGATCTCGAACTGAAGTGAAACCCCACCCGCGCCCGCAACTGCCCGCCGCGCCCGCAGGGGGCGGCGAGCGGCTTCGGGCGGCCGGGCGCCGCTGACATGGACGAGCCGCCGCCGGCGCGGGCAGGCGGCCGGCTGCCGCGGCTGGCGGCGCCGACGGTGGTCTACGGCGGCAACCGCATCCGCCTGCTGGTCAACGGCGAGCAGTACTTCCCCGAGCTGCTGGCGGCGATCGAGGGCGCGCGGCGCGTGATCGAGATCGAGACCTACATCTTTGCCGACGACAACATCGGCCACCGCATCGCCGACGCGCTCGCCGCCGCCGGCAGCCGCGGCGTCGAGGTGCGGCTGCTGATCGACGGCTTCGGCGGCGGCGAGTACGCGCGCCGGCTGGTCGACGAGCTCGGCGTGCACGGCGTGCAGGTCCGCGTCTACCGCCCCGAGCGCTGGTGGCGGCTGGAGCGCAAGCTGCTGCGGCGGCTGCACCGCAAGTTCGCCGTGTTCGACGAGCAGCTGGCCTACGTCGGCGGCATCAACATCATCGACGACTACAACGTGCCGGCGCACGTGCGCGGCCGCCTCGGCGCCCGCTTCGACTTCGCGGTCGCCTGCGAGGGGCCGATCGTGGCGCCGATGACGCTGGCCGTGCGCCAGTTGTGGCGGCGGCTGGCCTTCGTCGACCTGCGCCGCCGCAGCGGTCCATTGCCGAGACTGACTCTGCCGCGCCTGCCGGCGGTCGCCGGCGGCGTGTCGGCTTCTCTGGTGCTGCGCGACAACCTGCGCAACCGCCGCGCGATCGAGCACGCCTACCTGCAGGCCTTCGATTCGGCGCGCGAGCAGGTGGTGATCGCCAACGCCTACTTCCTGCCCGGGCGGCGCTTCCGCGCCGCGTTGCTGGCAGTGGCCGGCCGTGGCGTGCGCGTGCGGCTGCTGCTGCAGGGGCGGCCCGAGTACGCGCTGCAGTTCTACGCGCAGCGCGCGCTCTACGGGCAGTTGCTGGCCGGCGGCATCGAGATCCACGAATACGTCGTCAGCTACCTGCACGCCAAGGTGGCGGTGGTCGACGGGCGCTGGGCGACGGTCGGCTCGTCGAACATCGACCCGTACTCGCTGCTGCTTGCCCGTGAGGCCAACGTGGTGGTCCACGACGCCGGCTTCGCGAAGCAGCTCGGCGCCGTGCTCGACGAGGCGATCACGGGCAGTTCGCGCCGCGTGGCGCCGGCCGAGTTCGCCAGTCGCGGCTGGTTCGCCCGCGCCCGCGACTGGTGCGCCTATTTCGTCGTGCGCCTGGCGACCGTGGTGCTGGCCCGCGGCCGCGACTACTGATCCGGAGGATCCGGCCCGTGCCGGATTTCCCGGGTGCGTAACCCGCATGGACGCATGGGCTTGCCGCGGCCTGCGGCTCCTAGACTGGCCACGCGTGCCCGTGCACGTGCCACCGACAAGGGAGACCCCGCGATGAGAGTGAAGTCACTGATTGCCGTTGCGCTGCTGACGACTGCCGGCGCGGCGCTGGCATTCCACTGCCCGGCCGACATGAAGAAGATCGACGACGCACTGGCCAAGAGCCCGAAGCTGACCGCCGAGCAGATGACCGAGGTGAAGAAGTACCGCGCCGACGGCGAGGCGCTGCACAAGGCCGGCAAGCACCAGGAGTCGGTCGACACGCTGGCCAAGGCGATGAAGATCCTCGACATCAAGTAGCGGACAGACCGGCCCGCATGGCGCCGCCCCGGGGGCGGCGCTTTTTTCTGGGCCGATACTTCGTACATGCGTCGCCTGCCACCTGGTCCCAACGTCGGCACCCAGTTGCGGGCAAGGCGGCTGAAGCAGGCACGCGAGGCGGCAAAGGCGCAGGCCGGCCCGCCGGCGCAGGGCGGCGGCCGCCGCCGGCACGCGGCCGATGCTGCCCAGTTGGCGCTGCCGACGGCCGAGGCGTGGTTCGCCGCGCGCGGCATCGCACCGTTCGCCTTCCAGCGCGAGGTCTGGGCACACATCGGAGCGGGGCGCTCCGGCCTGCTGCACGCCACCACCGGCGCCGGCAAGACGTACGCTGTCTACTTCGGCCTGCTCGACCGCGCGCTCGCCGGCAAGCTGGCCGGCGGCGGACTGCGGCTGCTGTGGATCACGCCGATGCGCGCGCTGGCGGCCGACACGGCCCGCGCCCTGCAGGCACCGCTGGCCGGCCTCGGCCTGCGCTGGCAGGTCGGGGTCCGCACCGGCGACACCGCGTCAGGAGAACGGGCACGGCAAGCCCGGCAGCTGCCCGAAGTCCTGGTCACCACGCCGGAGAGCCTGTCGCTGCTGCTGGCCCGTGCCGACTGCCGCCAACTGTTCGCCGGGCT
>JBHJND010000410.1:0-3714 GCA_048497655.1 Caballeronia novacaledonica | reverse complement strand
GAAGCTACAGTCGGCCCCGACCTGGTCAGTCGGGCCGAGACCGTCGATTCCCCGTCAAATGAGCGCAACTCCTGAACACAACCCAGCCGGCCAGGCGCGCCGAGGCCAGAGCCGCGGCGCGCAGATGGCAGCGGACATCGCTGCCGGTGCACGAGTTGCCGCGCCCCGGCTGACGGCTTCGGCAAGACGATTCGGCGACTGGCTGACTTCGATCGGCTGGGGCAAGTTCTTCCTCCTCGCCCTGCTGGTGCTGGTGGCGGGGGCGATGCTCAACAGCTGGCTGTTCGAGGGAGGCCCGGCGATCATCGTCGACGCCTCCGACCCGAAGGAGCGGGTCAACGTGGTGGTGACGGTCACTCCCGAGGGGGTGCGCATCGCGCCGCCGGCCGCGCCGAGCCCGGCCCGGCCGCCGACGCCGCCGACGCCGCCGAAGCCGCCGGCAGAGCCGGGCGCGGTTCCGTCGCCACCGCCTCAGCCGGCAGCCGCTGCTACCGCGGCCAACGATGCCGAGGTCAAGGTCAGCAAGGACGGCGTGCGGATAGTCACCACCAAGGACGGCAAGCGGGTGGCGCTGCAGATCGACGACAAGGGGGTGCGGGTCGAGGAAATCGGATCCGGCGCGGCGGCCGAGGCGGCGACCGGGGCCGAGGCGGCGGATGGATCGGTGGTCATCGCTCCCGAGGTGCTGGCCGACCCCGACAAGACCGCGGAGGCGATCGAATCGGCGCGCGAGCGGATCGAGGCGATCGTCCCGGACCAGGTCAGCCGGCAGGTTGCCCGGACGACCCGGGTCTACCGGGAACGGTCGAGCGACTGGGTCATCAGCTTCCTGATGCTGCTCATTGTCACCTCGGTCATCGCCAAGGTACTGCTCGGCGGCAAGCGGAAGGCGGAGAAGCGGGCGCAGGCGGCCAGCGCGACCGCTGCCGAGGAGGGCCTGAAGCGCCAGTTGGCCGAGGCGCAGCTGAAGATGATGCAGGCGCAGGTCGAGCCGCACTTCCTGTTCAACACGCTGGCCTCGGTCGACTACCTCATCGAGACGGACCCGGCACGCGCCTCGACGATGCAGAAGAACCTGATCCAGTACCTGCGCGCGGCGCTGCCGCAGATGCGCGAGGGCTCGACCACGCTCGGCAAGGAGCTGGCGCTGGTGCGCTCCTATCTGGAGATCCTCAGGGTGCGCATGGAGGATCGGCTGCAGTTCGCGATCACTGTGCCGCAAGGCCTGATGAGCGCGCAGTTCCCGCCGATGATCCTGCAATCGCTGGTCGAGAACGCCATCAAGCATGCGCTCGAGCCGAAGCCGGAAGGCGGCTCGATCACGGTCACCGCCGACATCGCCAACGGCAACCTGCGGGTGACGGTCGCCGACACCGGCCTGGGCTTCGGTGCCGCCGGCAAGCCGGGCACCGGCGTGGGCCTGGCCAACGTTCGCGAGCGCCTGGCGGCGCTGTACAGCGGGCGCGCCGGATTCACGATCGAGGCCAACTCGCCGAGCGGCACGATTGCCACCATCGAGGTCCCGTACGAGCCCGATCTCGGGCGCGGTACGGGCGGCCGGTCTTCGGTCGACGCTGCTGCCTGAGCGGCGGGCGCGGTCCGCCAAACGAGGGCGGTCCGGCCACTCCTGTCCGTGCCTGGCCGGCGCCGCGTTAGCATCGCCCAATGGACAAGATCCGCGCGGTCATCGCCGACGACGAGCGCCTGATGCGCGAGCAGCTGCGGGCGCGCCTGGCCGAGGTCTGGCCCGAGCTGGAGATCGTCGCCGAGGCAAAGAACGGGCGCGAAGCGGTCGAGGCCGTGGCGACGCACCGGCCGGACCTGGCCTTTCTCGACATCCGCATGCCGGGCATGACGGGAGTGGAGGCGGCGCGCGAAATCGGCGACGCCTGTCACGTCGTCTTCATCACCGCCTACAGCGAGTACGCGGTGGAAGCTTTCGAGCAGGGCGCGGTGGACTACGTCCTGAAGCCGGCCGACAGCGAACGCCTGGCCGTCACGGTGGCGCGGCTGAAGAAGCGCCTTGGCGCCAAGCCCGCCGACCTCGGCGCGCTACTGGAGAAGCTGGCGGCCAGCCTCGACCTTCCCGCGGACGCTTCCCGGTCGGCGCTGCACAAGGAGCCGTACCTGCAGTGGATCCAGGCCTCGATGGGCCAGCAGATCCGCATGATTCCGGTGGCCGAGGTGCTGTTCTTCACCTCGGACGAGAAGTACACGCGCGTGCAGACCGAAACCTACGAGGCCTTGATCCGCAAACCGATCAAGGAACTGGTCGAGGAGCTCGATCCCGAGCATTTCTGGCAGATTCACCGGGCCACGATCGTCAACGTCAAGGCGATCGCCGGCATCACCCGCGACCTGCGCGGGCGGCAACTGGTGCAGCTGAAGAACTACCCGCAGAAGCTGGAAGTCAGCCGCAACTTCACCCACCTGTTCAAGCAGATGTGACGGCCGGCCGGCGAGCCGGGCCGCGGGATCGCCGGCCAAGGGCGCCGCGGGATCGCGTCGCGCTCAGCCCTGCAGCGCCTGCCACATCTGCCGGTCGCGCTCGGCGGTCCAGATGCGCGGATGGGCGATGCCGCTCGCCTCGTCGAAGGCGCGCGAGACGTCGAACGGCAGGCAGTGCTCGTAGATGAACACGTCGCCGAACAGAGGATCCATCTTCGAGCGCGCATGGGCAAACGCCTGCCGCAGGTCGTGCCCCGCGGCGACGCTTTCGCGGGCCGCCGAATACAGCGTCTGTACGAACGCCTTGGTGTAGTCGATCGCCTTGTTGGCGTCGGCGTTGGTCAGAAGCGCCGGCCCCCGGCCGGGCACCAGCTTCTCGGGGCCGAGGTCGCGCAGCACCTCCAGGGTGGCCGGCCACTGCGCAAGCTGGGCGTCGCCGGTGTAGGCGGCGGCGCCGTACTCGACGAGGTCGCCGGAAAACAGCACCCTCTCCTGCGGCAGCCAGACGATCGTGTCGCCCCTGGTGTGGCCCATGCCGACGTGCCTGATCTGCACCTCGAGCCTGCCGAGGAACAGGGTGAGATCGCGCTCGAAGACCATCGTCGGCCAGGTCAGACCAGGCACCGATTCGACGGCGTCGAACAGGCGCGGGAAGCGCTCGATCTCGGAGTTCATGTCCTGCTCGCCGCGCTCGACGATCAGTTCGTAGGTGCCGCGGCTGGCGATGACCTCCTGCGCCCCTTCCGCGGCGTAGGCCGAGGCGCCCAGGACGCGCACCGCGTGGTAGTGCGACAGGACGACGTATTTGATCGGCTTGTCGGTCACCCGGCGGATCTCGCGAATCAGGTGCTGCGCCATCGCCGGTGTTGCCGTGGTGTCGACGACCAGCGCGGCGTCCTCGCCTATCACGACGCCGGAGTTGGGGTCGCCCTCGGCCGTGTAGGCCCAGGCATGCTCGGATATGCGGGTGAACGTGGTCTTCTTGGGAGCCAGATCGGCGCGCGAGGCGAAGGCCTTTGTCATGGTCGGGTTCCTGGGTCGAGCGGTTCGATGCTTGCCTGCTGGCTAACGGTAGCCAATCCAATCAATAGCTTACGTGCTTACATTGATTGCTGCTGCCACTGCGCGCCGAACGGACAAGGCTGGCTTGCGGAGCCGGTGGCGATCCGCGCGGGCAAGCCGCGGGAGATCGCCCGCGGCTTGCGCCAGGCGCGCCCGCCGGTTGGCCCCTCCCCGCGCAGTCGCGCCAAGGGCGATGTCCTCCCC
>JBHJND010000409.1:0-5724 GCA_048497655.1 Caballeronia novacaledonica | reverse complement strand
GCCGACGTCGCCGCCGACGGCCGGCTCACCGATCAGTTGCAGCGGCCGCTGGTCGACCTGCGCGTCTCGGTCACCGACCGCTGCAACTTCCGCTGCACCTACTGCATGCCCAAGGAGGTGTTCGACGGGAGCTACCGCTTCCTGCCGCACGCCGACCTGCTGAGCTTCGAGGAGATCACGCGGCTGGCGCGGCTGTTCATCGAGCACGGCGTCGAGAAGGTGCGCCTGACAGGCGACGAGCCGCTGCTTCGCAAGGACATCGAGCGGCTGGTCGAGATGCTGGCGCGCCTGCGCACGCACGACGGCCGCCCGCTCGATCTCACGTTGACCACCAACGGCTCGATCCTCGCCCGCAAGGCACGCTCGCTCGCCGCCGCCGGCCTGCGGCGCGTCACCGTCTCGCTCGACGGACTCGACGACGCGGTGTTCCGGCGGATGAACGACGTCGACTTCCCGGTGGGCGCCGTGCTCGAAGGCATCGCGGCCGCAGCAGACGCGGGACTGGCACCGGTCAAGGTCAACATGGTGGTCAAGCGCGGCGTCAACGAGCATGAAATCGTGCCGATGGCGCGCCACTTCCGCGGCAGCGGCCACATCGTGCGCTTCATCGAGTTCATGGACGTCGGCAGTTCCAACGGCTGGCGGCTCGACGACGTCGTGCCGTCGCGCGAGGTGATCCGGCGGATCGACGCCGAGATGCCGCTGGAGGCCGTCGAGCCGAACTACTCCGGCGAGGTGGCGCAGCGGTGGCGTTACTGCGACGGCAGCGGCGAGATCGGCGTGATCTCGAGCGTCACGCAGGCGTTCTGCGGCGGATGCACGCGGGCGAGGCTGTCGACCGAAGGACGGTTGTACCTTTG
Organism: Caballeronia novacaledonica; assembly: GCA_048497655.1. Classification (GTDB taxonomy): domain Bacteria; phylum Pseudomonadota; class Gammaproteobacteria; order Burkholderiales; family Burkholderiaceae_F; genus JADJWR01. The sequence continues at coordinate 4,864 of JBHJND010000409.1, read as the reverse complement.
CCTGTTCGCCAGCGGCGGCTACGACCTGCGCACCATGCTGCGCTCGGGTGCCGACGACACGCAGGTGAGCGCCGCCATCGGCAGGATCTGGCGCAGCCGCGCCGACCGCTACTCCGAGCTTCGCAGCGAAGCGACCGCGGGCCTGCGCAAGATCGAGATGTCGTACATCGGCGGCTAGCGCCGCGGTCGATGCGGACGCCGAATCGCGCCGAGATCACGGGGCTGGTGCTCGCCGGCGGCCGCGGCTCGCGCATGGGCGGCATCGACAAGGGGCTCGTCACTTTCGGCGGGCGGGCGCTCATCGAGCGGGTGATCGAGAGGATCGGTCCGCAGGTCGGATCGCTGATGATCAGCGCCAACCGCAGCCTCGACACCTATCGCGCCTATGGCTTTCCGGTGCTCCTCGACGCGGCCGACGGCCTGGAGCCGTTTCCCGGCCCGTTGGCCGGCCTGCTGGCCGGGCTGCGTGCCGCGAAGACACCGTGGCTCGCCGCCGTCCCCTGCGACGCGCCGTTCCTGCCGCTCGACCTGGTCGCCCGGCTGGTCGCGTCACTGGGAAGCAGCCGGGCCGCGATGGTCTGCGTCGGGGAGCACGCCGAACCTCTGTTCTGCCTGCTGCACGTCGAGCTTGCCGCCGACCTGGCCGCCGCGCTGGCCAACGGCGAGCGTGGCGCCGCATCGTGGCTGCGCGGCATCGGCGCGGCGCCGGCGGTGTACCTGCTGGCCGACAGCTTCGCCAACCTGAACACGCTGCAGGAGTTGCGAGCCCGCGATGCCCACCAGTGAACTGACGCTGGCCGAGGCCATCGGGCAACTCGTCGGCGGGCTGCCGCAGGTCAGCGAGACCGAGGTGGCCGACGTCCGCGCCGCCGCTGGCCGCGTCCTGGCGGCGGACGTTGCCTCGGCGATCGACCTGCCGGCGTTCGACAACTCGGCCATGGACGGCTATGCGCTCCGCCTCGGCGACCTGCAGCCGGGCCACTGGCTGCACGAGATCGGCCGCGCCTATGCCGGCCATCCGTTCGCCGGTCGCGTCGAGACGGGCACCTGCGTCCGCATCATGACCGGTGCCCCGCTGCCGGATGGCGCCGACGCGGTGGTGATGCTGGAGGACGTGACCATCGACGGCGGCACCGTCCGCGTCGAACGCCTGCCGCAGGCCGGGGCGAACATCCGCCGCCGCGGCGAGCACCTCGGCGCCGGCGACGTCGCCCTGCGCAGCGGCCGGCACCTGCGCGCCGCGGACCTCGGCCTGGCGGCTGCGGTGGGAGCGGCGAGACTGACGGTTCGCCGCCGCTTGCGCGTCGGCGTCGTTTCCACCGGCGACGAACTCGCCGACCCGCCGCAGGCGCTGCACCCCGCAGCGAGCTTCGATGCGAACCGTCCGCTGCTCGCCGCCAGCCTCGAACGGCTCGGCTTCGAGCCGCACGACCTCGGCATCTGTCGTGACACGCCGCAGGCCTTCGCCGGCGCGCTGGAGCGGGCGCGCGACCTGCGCCTCGATGCCGTGCTCGCCAGCGGCGGCGCCGCGCAGGGCGACACGGACGTCGTGCGCGCCGCCAACCGTGTGCGCTTCGTGCCGCTGAACATCCGTCCCGGGCGCGGTGTGGCCTTCGCGCGCTTCGACGACGGCGGCGCGCCGATGGTCCTGCTCGGTCTGCCGGGCAACGCCGTCGCCGCCTATGTGATGTTCCACCTGCTGGCGCGGCCGCTGCTGCTGCACCTCGCCGGCGGCGTGGCTGCCGTGCCGCTGCACGTCCCGCTGCCGCTGGCGGGCGCGGTGCGCCTGCGCGGCGGCCGCGTCGACTATCGCCGTGCGCGCTTCGTGCGCCACGCCTCGGGATTGCTGAGGGTCGAGCCGCTGCCCGACCAGGGCTCGGCAATGCTGCGCACCGTCACCGAGGCCGATGCGCTGGTCGCCCTCGGTCCGCGCGAGTCCTACGCGGATGGCGAGCTCGTCGACACGGTGCCGCTGGCGCTGCTCGACTGACGCCTCTCGAACTGCCGCGGATCGGCGGCCCGCCGCCTAGAACCGCTTCATCAGCTCCAGCATCCGCCGAACGGCCTGCCCGTACGGCGGCATGAAAAGCCCCATGCCGTTGAGCTTCGACTGCACGAAGACCGGCGTCATCTTGCTGAACGTTTCGAAGCCGTGGCGGCCGTGATAGTGGCCCATTCCCGACGGCCCAACACCACCGAACGGCAGCTCCTCCTGTGCCACGTGCATCAGCGTCTCGTTGACGCATACCCCACCGGCCTGCGTGTTGTGAAGGGCCCACGAGGTTCGCTTCTCGTCCTCGTCAAACCAGTACAGGGCGAGCGGCTTGGGCATCGCATTGATCCTCGCCACCGCGTCCTCGATCCGGTCGAACGGCAGCAGCGGCAGAAGCGGGCCGAAGATCTCCTCGCGCATGATGTCGAGCGCCGTCGGCGGATCGATCAGCAGCGCAGGCGCCAGGCGGTGCGCGGCATTGTCGCGCGCGCGGCCGTCGAAAAGGGTCTCGATACGAACGCCGGCCTCCTTCGCCTGGTCGAGGTAGCCAGTCAGCCGCGCGTAGTGGCGCTGGTTGACGACGGCGCAGAAGTCGCGGTTGCCCAGCCCGGCCGGAAACATCCGCCGTGCCTGCGCCCTTGCCTCGCGCACGAACGGCTTGATCATCTCGCGCGGCAGCAGCACGTAGTCCGGGGCGACGCAGGTCTGCCCCGCGTTGAGCAGCTTGCCGGCGAGGATGCGCGTGGCCGCTCGCTGCACGGGATAGTCGGGCGCGACCACCGTCGGCGACTTGCCGCCGAGTTCGAGCGTGACCGGCGTCAGGTTGGCAGCCGCGGCGGCCATCACGCGCCTGCCCACAGCGGTCGATCCGGTGAACAGCAGGTGGTCGAACGGCAGTTCGGAGAATGCCTGTGCCACCGCCGCGTCGCCGGTGACCACCGCGGCCTCCTCTGGCGCGAAGTACTTCTCGACCAGCCGCTTGAACAGCGCCGAGAAGGCCGGCGTGTACTCCGACATCTTCACCAGCGTGCGGTTGCCGGCGACCAGCGCGCCGACCATCGGTCCGATGGCGAGATACAGCGGATAGTTCCACGGCACGATCACGCCCACCACGCCCAGCGGGCGCGGCTGGATCTCGGCGCGCGCCGGCAGGAACCACTTGGAGACCCAGACGCGCTCGGGCCGCATCCAGCGCTCGCCGGAGCGCAGCGCGCCGTTGATCTCGGCAAGCGACGGATAGACCTCGGCGATCTGCGTCTCGATCGCCGGACGGCCGCCGAAATCGGCATCGATCGTGCGCTCGATCTCCTCCTCGTTGTCGCTCACCAGGCGCCGCAGGCGCTGCAGGCGGTCGCGCCGTTCCGGCCACTGCGAGTGCGGCCGCTGGGCAAAGGCGGCGCGCTGCAGTTCGAACGACGATTGCAGGTCGGTCGGCATGTCGTTGGGTTTCATCGGTTCGACCATGTCCTCAACTCAGACGAGGATCATGTTAAGGGCGAAGCGTGCCGCAATTGCCGAGCGAGTGCACTAACCCGGGCGAGACAACGCGACCGCGCCGGCTGCGCAAGTGCTTGTCGCGACGGGGCAAATGCTGCACAGTTCGGGCGCACCCGCCGGCTTCTCATGACGATCCTCCATCAACTGCTGGGCATCGCCGTCATGCTCGGCCTCGCCTGGGCGCTGTCGGAGGACCGGCGCGCGATCCGCTGGCGCACCGTCGCCGTCGGCATGCTGCTGGCGCTGCTGCTGGCGGCGGCGCTGCTGAAACTGCCGCCGATCGCCGCGGCGTTGCAGTCGCTCAACGCCGTGGTCGACACGCTGAACGCCGCCACGCTGGCCGGAACGTCGTTTGTCTTCGGTTATCTTGGCGGCGCGCAGCCGCCATTCACCGCGACCCATCCGCAGTCGAGCTTCATTCTCGCCTTCCAGGCGCTGCCGCTGGTGCTGGTGATCTCCGCCCTGTCGGCGCTGCTGTTCCACTGGCGCCTGATGCCGCTGGTCGTGCACGCGTTTGCCTGGCTGCTCAGGCGAACGCTCGGCGTCGGCGGCGCGGTGGGCGTCTCGGCGGCCGCCAACGTCTTCGTCGGCATGGTCGAGGCGCCGCTGGTGGTCGCGCCCTACCTGGCGCGCCTGTCGCGCGGCGAATTGTTCATCGTGATGAACTGCGGCATGGCGACGATCGCCGGCACGGTGCTGGTGCTGTACGCGACTTTCGTCGCCTCGGTCGTGCCCGATGCGCTGGTCCACCTGCTGGTGGCTTCCTTCGTCGCCACGCCGGTGGCCATCGTGGTGGCGGCTCTGATGGTGCCCGCGCCGCTCGGCGACCGCGACGTCATTCGCCTCGAGCGACAGGATGCCAACGCCGTGGCGGCTGTGACGCGCGGCACCCTCGAGGGACTGCAGCTGCTGCTGAACATCGTCGCCATGCTCATCGTCTTCGTCGCGCTGGTGGCGCTGGCGAACGCGGCGCTGGGTCTGCTGCCGACGGTCGGCGGGCAGCCGCTGTCGCTCGAGCGCGTCCTCGGCTGGATCTTCGCGCCGCTGGCGTGGCTGATCGGCGTCCCGCTGCAGGAGGCCGTCGTCGCCGGCAACCTGCTCGGCAAGAAGACGGTGCTCAACGAGTTCATCGCCTACCTGGAACTGGCGCGCCTGCCCGCCGATCAACTTTCGCCGCGCAGCCGCCTGCTGCTGACCTACGCCCTGTGCGGCTTCGCCAACTTCGGCAGCCTGGGCATCATGCTCGGCGGCCTGGACGCGCTGCTGCCGCAGCAACGGCGGGCCGAGCTGGCCGAGCTCGGCATGAAGTCGGTGCTGGCCGGCTTGCTGTCGACCTGCCTGACCGCGGCGCTGGTCGGGCTGCTGCTGTGACCG
>JBHJND010000408.1:0-6810 GCA_048497655.1 Caballeronia novacaledonica | reverse complement strand
CTTGTCCATGGCGTCAGCGATGATCTGGCCGATGGAGCTGTCGGAGTTGGCGGAGATGGAGCCGACCTGGGCGATTTCCTTGCTGCTGGCGCAGGGCACGGAAATCTTCTTCAGTTCTTCGGTGATGGCGATCACGGCCTTGTCGATGCCGCGCTTCAGGTCCATGGGGTTGATGCCGGCGGCCACGTACTTCATGCCTTCGCTGAGAATGGCCTGGGCCAGCACGGCGGCAGTGGTGGTGCCGTCCCCGGCGGTGTCGCTGGTCTTGCTGGCAACTTCCTTGACCAGTTGCGCGCCGATGTTCTCGAACCGGTCCTTGAGCTCGATTTCCTTGGCGACGGAGACGCCGTCCTTGGTCACGGTGGGGGCGCCGAAGCTGCGCTCGAGCACCACGTTGCGGCCCTTCGGGCCGAGGGTCACCTTGACGGCATTGGCGAGGACGTTGATGCCACGGACCATCCTGTGGCGCGCGTCGTCACCGAAGAAGACTTGCTTGGCTGGCATGTTCGAAAGCTCCGATCAGAAAGTGGTTGAAGTGGCCGCGCCATTCGCGGCGCCGGCCTTGTCCGCAGACCGCCTCAGGCGATCACGCCCATCAGGTCCTCTTCGCGCATGACGAGCAGTTCCTCGCCCTCGACCTTGACGGTCTGGCCGGCGTACTTGCCGAACAGCACCCGGTCGCCGACCTTGACGTCCAGGGCGATCAGCTTGCCGTTGTCATCGCGCTTGCCCGGTCCGACGGCGACGATTTCGCCTTGGTCCGGCTTCTCGGCAGCGGTGTCGGGGATCACGATGCCCGACGCAGTCTTGCGCTCCTGATCCAGACGCTTGACGATCACCCGATCGTGCAATGGACGAATTTTCATAAAATCTCCTGATTTGCCGATAAATGTCCTGATCACTCAGGAACGAGAAGAGAGTAAGCACTAACGGACTACGGTCCGGCGGGCATGCCGCCGGGCGCCGTGGCAGGAGGCGCGCCACCACTTGCTAGCACTCCCCTGAGGCGAGTGCTAATGATAAGGCCGAGGGCGCGGAAGTTCAAGCCGGCCCCGGGCACGGGCTAGCCCCAATGGGCGCTGCCGGCGCGCAGCCCTCGGCCGGCGCGACCGCGAGCGGTGCGGCGGGCCACACGACGCTGCTAGTCGCGAGGGACTAATCCGCGCGGCCGCTTCCCGCCGCAAGCCGACTGCGGCACCCTTGCGACGGTCCGGCGCTTCAGCCGGCACGCCGCAGTCGAGCGGCGGACGGTCCGCACCGCCTCCCTTGGAAGACCGAGCACCGTGGCCCTGTTCAGCAGCAAACGAGACTCCAGGCGCAACCCGGGGCGACGCTCCGGCTTCATCCACTCCGTCCTGAGCTTCACGCGCCTAGAGATCCCGGCGCTCGAGGTATTCGAGACCGCGGTGGCCTTCGCGCCGGAGACCGACCCGATCACCGCGCACAGCGATCTGGCCGAGGTGTTCGGACAGAAGGCTGGCGAAGGCGAGTTCCTGTTCCGTGCCGACAGCACCATTGCCGGCCGCTACTGGGTGCAGTCCGCCGCGCCCTGGACGCGCTGGCCGGCCAATGCGGTCAGCGCCCTGGAGCCGAAGCGCTGCGTGGTGCAGCTTGCCGAGGGGCTGATGTACCGCTTCACGCTGCAGGTGTGCGCCGGCCGGGTGAAGATCGCCGGCAACCTGAAGAGGATCGAGCCCTACGTCAGCCGGCAGGACGTTGAGGCCTGGATGCGCGGCAGCGCCCTCAAGTACGGCTTCACGCCGCTGATGCTCGACGTGTCGATGCAGACGCTGCGTTTCGTCCACAAAGGCCAGAAGGTGAAGATCGACTACGCGCAGGTCGAAGGCGCGCTCGAAGTGGCCGAGCCGCAGACCTTCAAGCACCGGCTCTGCCAAGGCTTCGGCCACCATCGCCGCGCCGGTCTCGGCCTGATGCACCTGATGACCTGAGCCCGCGGCGCGCCTCGCCCTTGTAGCGGCGGCACCCCGCCCCGAGATGGGGCGCAGGAGGTGCGCAATGCTGGATACGACACAGGAGAACTTTTCGCGCGACGTGATCGACGCGTCGCACGAGGCGCCGGTGCTGGTCGACTTCTGGGCGCCGTGGTGCGGCCCCTGCCGGACGCTGTCGCCGCTGCTGGCGAGCATCGAGACCGAGTTCAAGGGGCGGCTGAAGGTCGTCAAGGTCAACGTCGACGAGAACCAGGAACTGTCGGCGCGCTTCGGCGTGCGCAGCATCCCCTTCGTGGTGGCCTTCGTCGCCGGCAAAGCGGTCGATTCGTTCGTCGGCGTGCTGCCTGCCGGGTCACTGCGCGATTTCGTCGGCCGGCTGCTGCCCGACCCGGCCGAGACGCAGCGGCGCAAGGCCGCAGCGCTGCTGCAGGCCGGCGATGCGGCCGGCGCCGCCAGAGCGCTGCGTGCCGCGCTGGCGCTCGACCCGGATCGCGACGCGACGCGCATCGACCTCGCCCGCCTGCTGCTCGAACATTCGACCGGGCCCGGCCGCCTCGACGAGGTATCGGCATGCCTGGCTGGCGTTTCTGCCTCCGGCAAGCTGGAATCGACCTGGCTCGCCCTGAACGCTCGCCTGCACAGCGAGAGCCGCGCCGCCGAGTTGCCCGCCGTCGAGGTGCTGCAGCAGCGGATCGCTGCCAGCCCGGGCGATCTGCAGGCGCGGCTCGACCTGGCCGACGCCCTGCTGGCACGGCAGGAGTACGAGCCGGCGCTGGAGCAGTTGCTGGCCATCGTCGAACGCGACCGCGCTTTCGGCGACGACATCGGCCGTCGGCGGATGCTCTCGGTATTCGACCTCGCCGCCGGGCAGCCGCAAGTCGTTTCGTCGTACAGGCGTCGGCTGTCCGCCGTGCTGAACCGCTGAACAACGAGCGGAGCGGGCCGCGACCGGCCGACTAAGCTTCGCGCATGCCCGCTTCCGTCAGCCGCGCCATCTTCCCGGCTCGTTCCTGCCGCTGGCCGATCGCCGCGCGCCGCGCCGGCGCGGCGCTGCTCGCCGCCCTCGCCCTGCTCGGCCGCGCCGCCCCGGCGCAGGAGGCGGCGACACGCCAGCCGGTGCCGGAGCCGGTAATCGCCGCGCTGCGCAGCGCGGCGATTCCGCCGGCCGCCTCGGCGATCGTGGTGCTGCCGCTGGCCCCCGGCGGCCTGACCATCGAGGCCAACGAGTCGCAGCCGATGAACCCGGCCTCGACGATGAAGCTGCTCACCACCTACGCGGCGCTCGACCTGCTCGGGCCTGCCTACACGTGGCGCACGGAAGCCTTCGCCACCGGCGCCCTGCGTCGCGACGTGCTCGAGGGCAACCTGGTCATCCGGGGCAGCGGCGACCCCAAGCTGGTAATCGAGAGCCTGTGGCTGTTGGTCCAGCGCATCCGCGGCTACGGCATCCGCGAGATCCGCGGCGACGTGGTGCTCGACCGCTCGGCGTTCGAGCCGATCGCGCACGAGCCGGGCGACTTCGACGGCGAGCGGTTCCGCCCGTACAACGCCGGCCCCGACGCGCTGCTGCTCAACTTCAAGGCGGTCACGCTCGGCTTCGTGCCGGACCCGGAGACGCGCAGCGCGCGCGTGGTCGCCGTGCCGCTGCTCGCCGGCATGAAGCTGCCCGCGTCGGTGCGCGGCACCGACGGCCCGTGCGTCGACTGGCGCGGCAAGCTGCAGGCGGATTTCGCCGACCCGATGGCGCCGGTGTTCCGCGGCGCCTACCCGCTTTCATGCGGCGAGCAGCTGTGGCACCTGTCGCTGCTCGACCACGGCCGCTATTTCGCTGCCGCGTTCGGCGCGCTTTGGAACGGCGCCGGCGGAACGTGGAGCGGCAGGCTGCGCGAAGGCACGGTGCCCGCCGATGCGCGCCGCATCGCGCTGCACGAGTCGGCGCCGCTGGCCGAGGTGATCCGCGACGTCAACAAGTTCAGCAACAACGTGATGGCGCGGCAGATCTACCTGACCGTCGGCACCGACGGCGGCCGGCAGGCCGCCAGCGCGGCCCGCGCCGAGGCAGCCATACGCGCCTGGCTCGACAGCCGCGGCCTGGCGATGCCCGAACTGGTGCTGGAGAACGGCGCTGGACTGTCGCGCACCGAGCGCATCTCGGCCGGCAGCCTGGCACGGCTGCTGCGCCACGCCTTCGCCGGTCCGCTGATGCCCGAGCTGATGGCATCGCTGCCGCTCGCCGGCGTCGACGGCACCATGCGCAAGCGCAGCGGCGCGGCAGGGGCGGCGCACATCAAGACCGGCCTGCTTGCCGACGTCCGCGCCATCGCCGGCTACGTGGACGCGGCCAGCGGCCGCCGCTTCGTCGTGGTTGCGATCATCAACCACGCCAACGCGCGCAGCGGCCAGGCGGCGCACGACGCGCTGCTGCAGTGGGTCTACGCCAACGGCTGAGCGTCGCCCGCCGGCCGCCGCTCAGTCGTACTTGATCGTGCAGCCGTAGGCCTGGGTGGAGGCCGCCGAGACCGGCTTGCCGGCGCGCAGCTCGGCGAAGGCCTGCACGACGTAGTTGCTGGCGGTCTTCACGTCGGCGACGTTGGCGCTGCGCTTGTCGTCGATGGCGCCGGCGTAGACGAGCGCCCCGCCCGGGTCGATCACGTACATGTGCGGCGTGACCTTGGCCGCGTAGGCGCGGCCGACCTTGCCGTCGGCATCGAGCGCCGCGACCGACGCGGCCGCGCCCTGCCTGGCGAGCCAGGCCTTCTGCTCGGCGGGCTTGAGGTAGTCGGAGTGGGCGGGACTGGTCGAGTTGATGACGATCCACTGCACGCCCTCGCCGGTGAAGCGCTTCTGCAGCGACTGCATGTTGCCGCTGTCGTAGTGCTTCTGCACGAACGGGCAGCCCGGGTTGGTCCACTCGAGCACCACGTACTTGCCCTTCAGGTCGGCCAGCGAGACCTTGCGGCCGTCCAGATCGGTCAGCGTGAAGGCCGGCGCTGGCTGTCCCGGCAGCGGCTGCGCCAACGCCGGCAGCGGCGCGGCGGCAAGCAGGGCGGTGGCGAGAAAGGCGCGTCGCAGCATCGTTGTCGGCTCCCGGGTGCGGTCGGTCGAGGTCAGAGTCGGTCCAGCGCATCGAGCACGATGCGCTCGGTGAGCAGTTCGGGCAGCACATGGGGTGCGCCGCTGCGGTCGTAGAGCACGTAAAGCGGCACGCCGTTGCGCTCGAAGCGCGCCAGCTCGCGCGTGATCTCGTCGTCGCGGTTGGTCCAGTCGGCGCGCAGCAGCGTCACGCCGCGCTTTTCGAACGCCGTGCGCACCGCGTCCCGGTTCAGCGCCATCCGCTTGTTGGCCTGGCAGGTGACGCACCAGGCTGCGGTGAAGTCGACGAACACCGGCTTGCCGGCCGCCAGCTGCGCCTCCTGCGCCGAGCGACTCCACGGCTGCCAACCATGCGCGCCCGACGGCTGCGCCGTCTCGCGCGACGGCGCCTGCGCCCCGGGCCAGGTCGCGCTGAACACCGCGTACAGTGCGAGCGGCGCGACGGCTAGTGCCACCAGCTGCCAGCGCCGGGCCCCGCCCTGTGCGACCCCGAAGGCCCAGGCAGCGAGCGCCGTCAGCACCAGTCCGCCGAGCACCAGTGCCAGGGCATCGATGCCGATCTGCTGTGCCAGCACCCACAGCAGCCAGACGCAGGTGGCGAACATCGGGAAGGCCATCACCTGCCTGAAGCGCAGCATCCACACGCCCGGGCGCGGCAGCCGCTGCAGCAGCGCCGGCATCCAGGTCAGGACAACGTAGGGCGCGGCCATGCCGACGCCGAGCATCGCGAACACCGCCAGCGCAATCGGCGCCGGCTGGGTGATCGCGTAGCCGAGCGCCGCACCCATGAACGGCGCCGTGCATGGCGCGGCGACCACCACCGCCAGCAGGCCGGTGGCGAAGCTGGCGCCGAGCCCATTGCCGGCCTCCCGCCGTCCGCTGCCGACGGAGGCAAGCGAACTGCCGACGACGAACTCGAAGGCACCGATCAGGTTCAGGCCGATGACGAAGAACAGCAGCATCAGCGCCGCGATCAGCCATGGCGTCTGCAGCTGGAAGCCCCAGCCGAGCTGGGCGCCGGCGGCGCGCAAGGCGAGCAGCAGTCCCGCCAGCAGCACGAAGCACAGCACCACGCCTGCCGCGAATGCGCCGCCATGCGCGCGCAGGGAGACGCGCCGGTGCCGCACCGCGGCTTCGGTACGCTCGTGCTGCATCAGGCCGACGAGCTTCAGCGACAGCACCGGGAACACGCAGGGCATCAGGTTCAGGATCAGGCCGCCGACGAAGGCGCCGGCCAGCGCGACCCAGAACGTCACCGGGGTGGCGCCGCGTCCCGCCGGTGCCGGGCCGGCAGCGGCGGGCGACGCCGACACCTGCGGCACGACGCCGGCAACCAGCGGCAGGTCGATCTCGCCGGCCCAGCCGCCGCGATCGGCGGCCGCCGGCCCGCCGTTGGCCACCAGCACGCCCCTCAGGCGGGTGAACTCCGCCGCCACCGGCTGCACGGCGGCGAGATACAGCGCCGCGCCACCGTCCTCGGCGCGCAGGGCCTGCGCAGCCGCCGGCTCGATGCGCGACTCCTCGAGCGGGAAGAACTCCAGCTTCGTCACCGGCGCCGCCGGCCTGAAGGCGAGGCGCACCCGCGCGCCGTCGATCGTCACCGACGCCGCGTCGAGCTTCGCCGGCCGCGGCACCTGGGCCCGCGCGCTGTCGAACAGCGGCGCGAAGCTCGACGGCGCTGCCGCCGCGCGCACCGGCAAGGCGAGCTGCAGGTCGGCGCCACCGGGGATGCAGACTTCCTTGCAGATCAACCAGTCGGCGCGCG
>JBHJND010000407.1:0-4414 GCA_048497655.1 Caballeronia novacaledonica | reverse complement strand
TAGCGCATGGTGATCTGGCTCTTGGCGTCCGGCCGCAGGAACGGCAGCCGGCCGTCGCGGCGCAGGCTCGCCTGCCGCTCGACCAGGCGGTGCGCGAAGTAGATCGGCGCCGGCATCAGCTCGGGGGTCTCGTCGCAGGCGTAGCCGAACATCAGGCCCTGGTCGCCGGCGCCCTGGTTCAGGTAGTCGTCGGAAGCCTGGTCCACGCCCTGCGCGATGTCGTTGCTCTGCTTGTCGTAGGCCACCAGCACCGCGCAGCCCTTGTAGTCGATGCCGTACTCGGTGTTGTCGTAGCCGATGCGCCTGATCGTGTCGCGCGCGACCTGGATGTAGTCGACGTAGGCGTTGGTGGTGATCTCGCCGGCCAGCACCACCAGGCCTGTGTTGACCAGCGTCTCGGCGGCCACCCGCGAGCGCGGGTCCTGCTTGAAGATCGCGTCGAGGATCGCGTCGGAGATCTGGTCGGCCACCTTGTCGGGATGGCCCTCGGAGACCGATTCGGACGTGAAGAGGAAATCGCTGGACATGCTCCGCTCCTGAAGAAGAACCCGGGTGCGTTGCGCACTCGCGGGGAGCGGCGACGCTTTAGCGGCATTTGCCTCGGATATGCTGTCGAGGCTCGCCCCGCAAGTTGTCGGTTAACTCGGCGAGGACGGATTATAGGTCAATGCCTGCGGGGTGCCGGCCCGAAGCGCCCCGCTGCCGGCCACTGCGGAAATCCCTGTGCTCAGGCTGCTGTTCAGATGCGTCGCGGCGCTGCCTCTGGCGGTGGTGCACGCCGTCGGCGGTGTGCTTGGCAGGGCGGTGTTCTGGCTGTCGCCGACCTACCGCAGGCGCCTGCGCGAGAACCTGGCGCAGGCCGGCTACCGCGATCCGGCGCTGGTCGGCGCGGCGGCCGCCGAAGCGGGCAAGCAGGCGCTGGAAACGGCCTGGGTCTGGATGCGGCCGCGCGCCGACATCGTCGAGCGCACCGAGGTGGCCGACATGCCGGTCGTCGACGCGGCGCTCGCCGACGGGCGGCCGGTGATGTTCCTGCCGCCGCATCTCGGCTGCTTCGAGGTCACGGCGCAGTTCTATGCGGCCTTCCGCCCGGAGGCGGCGACGCGGCCGATGACCGTCCTGTACCGCACGCCGCGCAAGTCGGTGCTGCGCGGCATCGTCGAGACCGGCCGCGCCGCGGAGGGACTGAAGCTCGCCCCGGCCGAGATGAAGGGCGTGCGGATGCTGATGAAGGCGATGAGGGACCGCGAGGTGGTCGGCATCCTGCCCGACCAGGTGCCTTCGCGCGGCGAAGGCGCCTGGGCGCCGTTCTTCGGCCGCTGGGCCTACACGATGACGCTGCCGGCGCGGCTGGCGCGGCAGTTCGACGCCATCGTGCTGTTCGTCTACGGCGAGCGACTGCCCGGCGGGCGCGGCTACCGCATCCACCTGAAGCGGCTGCAGGAACCGCTCACCGGCGACGTCGAGCACGACGCGGCGGTGATGAACCGCGGCCTGGAGGCGCTGATCCGCGAGCGCCCGGCGCAGTACCTGTGGGGCTACAACCGCTACAAGGTGCCCGCAGGAGTCGCACCGCCGCCGGAGTCGGCCGGAAGCACGCCGTGAGTGCATTGCTGGCGCGCCTGTGGATCGCGCTGATCAACCGCACGGCCGGCTGGCCGGTCGCGGCGCGGGCGCGCCTGGCCAATCTGCTCGGCGACGCGCTCTGGCAACTGGTCCGGCCACGCCGCCGCGTCACGCTGACGAACCTGCGCGCCTGCTTTCCGCAGATGAGCGAGGCGCAGCGGCGCGCCATCGGCCGGCGGCTGTTCCGCAACATCGCGCGCAGCGTGCTCGACCACTCGGTGCTCTGGCGCGGCAGCCGCGAGGCGGTCGAGCAGCTGGTGCGGGTCGAAGGCGCGGAGCACGTGCTCGACCCGGCCAACCGGCCGCTGATCCTGCTGGCGCCGCACTTCGTGGGGCTCGACGCCGGCGGCCTGCGCGTCAATACGCTGGTGCGCGGCGTGTCGATCTACGCCAGGCAGACCAACGCCATCTGGGACGAGCAGCTGCTCGCCGGCAGGCGGCGCTTCAACGACCCGGTGCTGATCCCGCGCCGCGGCGCCGCCGAACTGAAGGAGGTGCTGCGCGCGATGAGGGCGGGCCTGCCCTTCTACTACCTGCCCGACATGGACAACGGGGCGACCAACTCCATCTTCGTGCCGTTCTTCGGCGTGCCGGCGGCGACCATCCCGATGGTCAGCCGGCTGGCACGCCTGAACGGGGCCAAGGTGGTGCTGTCGGTCACCGAGATGACCGACGACGGGTACGTGCTGCACTTCGAGGCACCGTGGGACGACTTCCCCGGCGCCGGCGTCGAGGACGACACCGGTCGGATGAACCGCGAGATCGAGCGCTGGGTGCTGCGCCTGCCCGACCAGTACCTGTGGACGCACAAGCGCTTCAAGACACGGCCCCCCGGCGCGCCGCCCTTGTACTGAGGCTGCGCAGCGGCGGTCGACTGTGGCATCGAGCGGCGATAATCCGCGCCATGAGACTGCGCTTCACCAAGATGCAGGGGGCCGGCAACGACTTCGTCGTGCTCGACGGCATCACGCAGCACGTCGAACTGGCGCCCGATCAGCTGCGCCGCCTCGCCGACCGGCGCTTCGGCATCGGCGCCGACCAGATCCTGCTGGTCGAGAGGCCGCCGGGCGCCGGCGTCGACTTCCGCTACCGCATCTTCAATGCCGACGGCGGCGAGGTCGAGCAGTGCGGCAACGGCGCGCGCTGCTTCGTGCGCTTCGTGCACGACCGCGGCCTGACGCACAAGCGGGCGATCCGCGTCGAGACGCTGGGCGGCATCATCGAGCCGCGGCTGGAGGACGACGGCCGGGTCACGGTCGACATGGGCGTGCCGGCGTTCGAGCCGTCGCGCGTGCCGTTCGACGCCGAGGGCCTGGTAGCCCGTGCCGAGCAAGGCGACCGGCTGTGGCCGCTCGAGATCGGCGGCCGGACGATCGAGTTCTCGGTGCTGTCGATGGGCAACCCGCACGCGGTGCAGGTGGTCGACGATGTCGAGCAGGCGCCGCTGGCAAGGGACGGTCCGCTCATCGAGCACCACCGCCGCTTCCCGCGGCGGGTCAACGCCGGCTTCATGCAGGTGCTCGACCGCCAGGCGATCCGCCTGCGCGTGTGGGAGCGCGGCGCCGGCGAGACGCTGGCCTGCGGCAGCGGCGCCTGCGCCGCCGCGGTCGCCGGTATCCTGCGCGGCGCACTCGACTCGCCGGTCACCGTTCATGCGCGCGGTGGTGAACTACGCATCGCCTGGGCCGGTGCCGGCCGGGCGGTGCTTATGAGCGGCCCGGCGCAAACGGTTTTCGAAGGCGAAATCGAACTCTCATAAGGGCCACTGATGACCCACGAAGAAGTTGCGCAGTTCCTCACCCAGCATCCCGATTTCTTCGATCACCATCCGGAAGTGCTGGCCAACGTGGCGATTCCGCATCCGCAGGACGGCCATGCGGTGTCGCTGGTCGAGCGGCAGTCGGTGATCCTGCGCGAGCGCATCAAGTCGCTCGAGCTCCGGCTGTCGGAGATGCTCCGCCACGGCGAGGAGAACGACGCCATTGCCGACCGCATCGTGCACTGGGTGCGGGCGCTGCTGTCGCAGGCCGACCCGGCGCAGCTTCCGCGTACGCTGCTCGACGAACTGATGCGCCAGTTCAACGTGCCGTCCGGCGCCCTGCGGCTGTGGAGCGTCGCTCCTCAATACGCGGGCCACGAATGGGCGCAGCCCGCCGGCGAGGACATCATCCGCCTGGCCAGCGGCATGCAGGCGCCTTTCTGCGGATCCAATGTCGGCTTCGAGGCGGCGGCCTGGATGGCAGCCGACCCGGCCACCATCCGCAGCCTGGCCATGATGCCGCTGCGTGTCGGCGGCGATGCCAGGGCTTTCGGGCTGCTGGCGCTCGGGTCGCCGGACCCGGACCGCTTCCAGATCACCATGGGCACGGCGTTCCTGTCGCGGATCACCGAGTTGGCCAGCGCGGCGCTGGGCCGGCTGCGCGCCTGAAGCGCGATGAGCGAGGCCACCGACGGAACTGCGGCACCGTTGCCGCCGCCGGCCGGTCAGTTCCTCGACCATCTCGCGCGGCAACGGCGGCTTTCGCCGCACACGGTGGCCGCCTACCGCGGCGATCTGGCCGAACTGGCTGAACTGACGGGCGGCAGGCCGCTGGCGCAGTTGCTTGCCGCCGACGTCCGGCACGCGCTGGCCCGGCTGCATGCGAGCGGTATCGCGCCGGCGTCGCTTGCGCGCAAGCTGTCGGCCTGGCGCGGCTTCTTCGACTGGCTAGGCCGGCGCGGCGAGATCGCCGGCAACCCGGCCGTCGGCATCCGCCCGCCGCGGCGCGCCAAGCGCCTGCCCAAGGCG
>JBHJND010000406.1:0-5525 GCA_048497655.1 Caballeronia novacaledonica | reverse complement strand
GATCACCGGCGAGGCGTCGATCCAGATGTGTATCCAGGAGCTGTCGACCTGCAAGCAGTACGGCCTGACGCCGAAGATCGTCAACCTGAACAACCGCTACCTGGGCATGGTGCGGCAGTGGCAGCAGATCGACTACGGCAGTCGCTATTCGAGCTCGTACATGGACGCGCTGCCTGACTTCGTGAAGCTGGCCGAGAGCTACGGCCACGTCGGCGTGCGCATCGACAAGCCGGCCGACGTCGAGCCGGCGCTGCGCGAGGCGTTCACCACGCACAAGGACCGGCTGGTATTCCTCGACATCATCACCGACCAGACCGAGAACGTCTGGCCGATGGTCAAGGCGGGCAAGGGCCTGACCGAGATGCTGCTCGGCTCGGAGGACCTGTGATGCGCCACATCATCGCAGTGCTGCTGGAGAACGAGCCCGGCGCGCTGTCGCGCGTTGTGGGGCTGTTTTCCGCGCGCGGCTACAACATCGAGACGCTGACCGTGGCGCCGACCGAGGACCCGTCGCTGTCGCGTATGACGATCGTCACCACCGGCTCGGACGACATCATCGAGCAGATCACCAAGCACCTGAACCGGCTGATCGAGGTGGTCAAGGTGGTCGACCTCACCGAGGCCGACTACACCGAGCGCGAGCTGATGCTGATCAAGCTGCGCGCGGTGGGCAAGGAGCGCGAGGAGATGAAGAGGATGTGCGACATCTTCCGTGGCCGCATCGTCGACGTCACCGAGCGCACCTACACGATCGAGCTGACCGGCAACACCAGCAAGCTCGACGCGTTCATCCGCGCCGTCGACCGCGCCGCCATCCTGGAGACCGTGCGCACCGGCAGTTCGGGCATCGGCCGCGGCGAGCGGATTCTCAGGGTTTGACTTCGCGTTTCACTCATCACTGATTTCACGGGGACACAGATGAAGGTCTACTACGACAAGGACGCCGATCTTTCGCTGGTCAAGGGCAGGCACGTCGCCATCGTCGGCTACGGCTCGCAGGGGCACGCGCACGCGATGAACCTGAAGGACTCGGGCGTCAAGGTCACGGTCGCGCTGCGGCAAGGCGGCGCCTCGTGGAAGAAGGCCGAGAACGCCGGCTTCGCGGTCAAGGAGGTCGCCGATGCGGTGAAGGACGCCGACATCGTGATGATCCTGCTGCCCGACGAGAACCACGCCGAGGTCTACAGCCAGTCGATCCACGCCAACATCAAGAACGGCGCGGCGCTGGCCTTCGCGCACGGCTTCAACATCCACTACGGCCAGGTGCAGCCGCGGGCCGATCTGGACGTGATCATGGTGGCGCCGAAGGCGCCCGGCCACACCGTGCGCTCGACCTACGCCGGCGGCGGCGTGCCGATGCTGATCGCGGTGCACCGCGACGCCTCCGGTCGCGCGCGCGAGGTGGCGCTGTCGTACGCGGCGGCGATCGGCGGCGGCAAGGCCGGCATCATCGAGACCAACTTCCGCGAGGAGACCGAGACGGATCTCTTCGGCGAGCAGGCGGTGCTGTGCGGCGGCTGCGTCGAGCTGGTCAAGGCCGGCTTCGAGACGCTGGTCGATGCCGGCTACGCGCCGGAGATGGCCTACTTCGAGTGCCTGCACGAGCTGAAGCTGATCGTCGACCTGATGTACGAGGGCGGCATCGCCAACATGAACTACTCGATCTCGAACAATGCCGAGTACGGCGAGTACGTCACCGGCCCGGAGGTGATCAACGAGTCGAGCAAGGCGGCGATGAAGAAGGCGCTCGAGCGCATCCAGACCGGCGAGTACGCCAAGAGCTTCATCCTCGAGAACCGCGCCGGCGCGCCGACGCTGCTGGCCCGCCGCCGCCTGATGGGCGAGCACGAGATCGAGAAGGTCGGCGAGAAGCTGCGCGCGATGATGCCGTGGATCAAGGCCAACCGCCTGGTCGACCGCTCGCGCAACTGACCCGCGGCCGCCGCGGCGCGGTCAGGCGATGCCCTTGTCGCGCGCGTAGACGCTCAGCGCCAGCCGCCCCTCGACGTTGAGCTTGCGGCAGGCGTTGTGCAGGTGGATCTTCACCGTGCCCTCGTTGATCGCCAGCTCGCCGGCGATCTCGCGGTTGCGCAGGCCGCGCGCCACGCAGCGCACCACCTGCAGTTCGCGCGAGGTGAGCGCGGCGGCCGGATCGCTCTCGCCGCGCGTCTGCCTTATGAACTGCTCCAGCGCGTCGGCCATCGAGCGCTGCGGCGGCCACTGGCCGCCTTCGTTGACGGTGCGGATGCACTGCACGAGCGTCTCCAGCGCCATCTCCTTGAGCAGCAGGCCGCGCACGCCGAGCTTCGTCGCTTCGGCGACCTGTGCCGGTCGCAGTTCGGCGGCGAGCAGGATCGCCCGCGTTCGCAGGCCGCGATCGCGCAGCTCCTGCAGCACCGCCCAGCCGTCGAGCCGCGGCATTCTGACGTCGAGCACCAGGATGTCGGGACGGTGCTCCTCGACCGCAAGCAGCGCCGCCCGCCCATCGGCGCAGCAGGCGAGCACCTCGATGTCGCGCTCGCGGGCGAGCAGCGACCGCAGCCCGCTGAGCACCAGCGGGTGGTCGTCGGCGAGCACCAGCGTGATGGGCAAGGCGACCCCTCCGTGCGGATCCGGCCACGCTCTTTTAGCGCAACCTTGCCGTTCCCTTCAAGGAGGGGCCGCCGGCGCGGCTTGACCGGGGCGGACGGACGACTACCCTTGCGGTTGCCGAACGCTCAACAGAGGCTGCTCATGCACTTGCGGACACTGACCGGAATCGCCGCCGCGGCGGTCGCGCTGGCGCTCGCCCCGCTGCCGGCGCCGGCCCAGTCGCCGGCCCAGCCGCAGCCGCAGGTGCAGCGCGGCGAGTGCATCGTGCTGCTGATGACCGGCAGCGCCGCCGTCGAAGTCGACAACGACGAGGCAGTGGCGCAGTTCTTCTTCGAGGCGCAGGACGCGGAGCTTCCGCGAGCCCAGTCGCTGGTCAACCAGCGGGTGGCCGACGGCGTCGCACAGCTCAAGCGCGCCGACCCGAAGGCGCTGGTGGAGACCGCCGGCTACACCAGCTATCCGGTCTACCAGCCGGGCAGCCAGCGCAAGCTGGTCGGCTGGCGTGTTCGCCAGGCCGTGTCGCTACGCACCAGCGACCTCGCCGGGCTGCCGCGCACCGTGGCGGCCGCGCAGCAGCACCTGGCGCTTGCCGGGGTCGACTTCCGCCTGTCGCGCCCGGCGCGAACCCGGGTCGAGGGCGAGCTGATCGAGCAGGCGATCGCCAGCTTCAACGACAAGGTCGCAGCGGCCGCGCGGGCGCTGAAGGTGCCGCCGGAGCGCATCAGGGTGGAGGAACTGAACTTCGGCGCGGCGCCGCCGCCGGTGCCGCGCATGCGCGCCGAGATGATGGCGAGCGCCGCGCCGCCGGTAGACGAGCCGCAGTTCGACGCCGGCCGCTCGCTGCAGCAACTGACCGTTACCGGCAGGGCGCGGCTGCTGCCGCCGTAACCGGCCGCGCAGGTTGCGGATACCATAGGGGCCGACCCCACCCAAGGCCGCCGCAGTGTCCTCCTATCCCCATCCGATCATCGCCCGCGAGGGCTGGCCGTTCGTCATCGCGTCGCTGGCAGCGGCCATCGTCGTCTGGACGTTCGCCGGCTTCGGCTGGTCGGTGCCGCTGTGGCTGACGGCGATCTTCGTCATCCAGTTCTTCCGCGACCCGCCCCGCGAGGTGCCGCAGCAGCCCGATGCGGTGCTGGCGCCGGCCGACGGCCGCATCGTCAAGGTCGAGAAGGCACGCGACCCGTACACCGAGCGCGACACGCTGCTGATCAGCGTGTTCATGAATGTCTTCAACGTGCACTCCAACCGCTCGCCGGTCGACGGCACGGTGGAGCGGGTCGAGTACTCGCGCGGCAGTTTCATCAACGCCGACCTGGACAAGGCCTCGACCGAGAACGAGCGCAACGCCATGGTGCTGAAGCTCGACGGCGAACGGATCACCGTGGTGCAGGTGGCCGGGCTGATCGCCCGCCGGATCCTCTGCTACGTCAAGGCTGGCGACCGCCTGGCGCGCGGCCAGCGCTACGGTTTCATCCGCTTCGGATCGCGGGTGGACGTCTACCTGCCGCTGACCGCGCGGCCGCGGGTGGCGGTCGGCGACCGCGTGGCGGCGACGAGCACGATCCTGGCGGAGTTGTAGGCATGCCGATGCGCTTCCGCCGCCGCAAGCCTCGGCCGTACGTCCGGTCCGCCCTGCCGGTGGCCGAGGACCTGGCGGTTCGGCCGGCGCTTCGCCGGCGCGGCATCTACCTGCTGCCGAACCTGTTCACGATGGCGGCGCTGTTCGCCGGGTTCTTCGCGATCGTGCAGGCGATGAACCAGCGCTTCGAGACGGCGGCCATCGCCATCTTCGTCGCCATGGTGCTCGACGGCATGGACGGCCGCGTCGCGCGGCTGACCAACACGCAGAGCGCCTTCGGCGAGCAACTCGACTCGCTCTCCGACATGACCTCGTTCGGCGTCGCGCCGGCGCTGGTCATGTACGAGTGGATCCTGAGCGGGCTCGGCCGCTGGGGCTGGGCCGGCGCCTTCGTCTACTGCGCCTGCGCGGCGGCGCGTCTTGCGCGCTTCAACGCCAACCTGGGTGTTGTCGACAAGCGCTTCTTCCAGGGCCTGCCGAGCCCGGCGGCGGCGGCGCTGATCGGCGGCTTCGTCTGGCTGGCGATCGACAACAAGTTCCACATCAAGGACGCGGCGATGCCGTGGGTGGCCTTCGGCTTCACCGTCTACGCGGGACTGACCATGGTCTCCAGCGCGCCTTTCTATAGCGGCAAGAGCTTCCATGTCGCCCGCAGCGTGCCGTTCTGGGTGATGGTGGCGGTGATCGTGCTGATCTTCGTCGTCTCCAGCGACCCGCCGATTGCGCTGTTCACGCTGTTCTGCTGCTATGCCGTCTCCGGCTACGTGTACTGGGGCTGGCGGTGGTTCCGCGGCGAGGCCAATCCGGCGCGGCCGGTGCCGCCGGAGCCGGGCGCGCGTTGACGGCGCGGTTGTGCAGGGCAGCGTTTGCACCTATAGTCGCGCCCATGCTTGCACAGGCATTCATGCTCCGCCTTTGCGCAGCCGGCCTCGGCCCGCTGTGTCTACTGCTGCGCCCCGCGCGCAGATAACCCCCTCCCCACAATTCGAGTTCTGCTGGCCGCCCGCGTAACGCCGGCGGCGCGAATTCCGTTCGGAGACCGACCATGGACCGCCTGATCATTTTCGACACCACCCTGCGCGACAGCGAACAGAGCCCCGGCGCGTCGATGACGCGCGAGGAGAAGCTGCGCATCGCCAAGCAGCTCGAGCGGCTGCGCGTGGACGTGATCGAGGCCGGCTTCGCCGCCTCGAGCAACGGCGACTTTGAGGCGGTGCGCTCGATCGCCAACGCGGTGAAGGACTCGACCGTGTGCTCGCTGGCGCGCGCCAACGACAAGGACATCGGCCGCGCCGCCGAGGCGCTGGCCGGCTGCGAGAACCGGCGCATCCACACCTTCATCGCCACTTCG
>JBHJND010000405.1:0-2693 GCA_048497655.1 Caballeronia novacaledonica | reverse complement strand
GTTCGCTTCGTTCAGGCCCCCGGCCAGCACCAGCGGCATCGTTCGCCGCTCGGATGCAGGCAGCCGCGCCCAGTCGAACACGGCGCCGCCGCCGCCGAATCCCGGCGCCGGCGCGTCGGCCAGCAGCGCGATTGCCGAGGGGAAAGAGCGCGCGCAGTCTAACAAATCGACCCCTTCGCCCATCCGCACCGCGCGCAGGTACGGCCGGCCGAACCTTTCGCAGTCAGCCGCCGCTTCGTCACCGTGGAACTGCAGCAGCGCATGAGGCACCTCGGCCAGGCAGGCGCGGACATGCCCGGCGGCGGCGTTGACGAACAGCAGCACCGGCGTCACGAACGGCGGCAGCGCTCGCGCCAGATCGCGCAACCGGCCCGGCTCGACGAAGCGCGGGCTGCGCTCGTAGCAATTGAGACCGACGGCATCGGCACCGCAGGCGACGGCGGCGGCCGCGTCATCGACGCGAGTGATGCCGCAGATCTTTATGCGCGTTCGCCGCATGCGGGTGCAATCTCGTCCGGTGGTGGCGGCAGGCCGAAGGCCGGATCGTATTCGACTCCGGTCAGGTACAGCCCGGCGGCAGCGAAGGTGGGCGCCGCGGCGCTGCGATCGCGCCCGTCGAGCACCCCGGTGACCCACTGCGGCGGCTGCCGGCCGAGGCCGACGTAGACCAGCGTGCCGACGAGGTTGCGCACCATGTGATGCAGGAATGCGTTCGCCAGCAGCCGGAAACGCAGCAGGTTGCCGAAGCGCTCGATCGACAGTTCGCGCAGTTCGCGGACCGGCGAGGCGGCCTGGCACTCGGCCGAGCGAAAGGCGCTGAAGTCGTGGCGCCCGACGAGCAGCGCCGCCGCCTCTCGCATCGGCACGAGATGCAGCGGCCGAGCCAGCCAGCCGGTGCGGTTGGCCAGCAGCGGCGATCGCACCGGATCGTTGAGCAGCCAGTAGTCGTAGCGGCGGGCCGTGGCACCGAAGCGGGCGTGGAATGCCGGCGGGACCTCGGCGGCCCAGCGTACGGCCGCCGCCTGCGGCAGGTGGCTGTTGACGCCGCGCACCCACGCGCTCAGCGGTCGCGCCACTGGCGGATCGACGTGCACCACCTGGTAGGTGGCGTGCACGCCGGCGTCGGTGCGTCCGGCGCAGGTGGTCGGCACCGGCGCGCCGGCAATCTGCGCCAGCGCCTCTTCGACGACGTCCTGGACGGTCCGGCGGTCCGTCTGCGTCTGCCAGCCGTGAAATGCCGAGCCGTCGTACTGCAGTCCAAGCGCCAGTCGCATCCGTTCCGGACAGGAAATGAAAAAGGCCGGCGCGAAGCGTACTCGCGCCGGCCTTGTGCCGAGACTACCGCGTCAGCGCTCGATCTGCTTCATCAGCTCGACCGCCGCCTGTCGCTGCTCGCGCGTGCCGTCGCGCATCACCTCTTCGAGCAGTTCCCGCGCGCCGTCCTTGACCCCGAGGTCGATGTAGCCGCGGGCGAGATCCAGCTTGGTCGCCATCTGCGAGGCCATCTGGCTGCCGGTCAGCGCCCCGGCCGCGCCGGGACGCGTGGTGAGCGGCACGTCGGAGCCGCTCAGGTCGAAGTCGATCAGCGGCACCGTCGCCTGGTCGGTGTTCGACATCAGGCGGGTCGGTCCCTCGGGCATCGCGGCCGTGAGTCCGCCAAGCAGCGTCGGTTGGATCAAGGTTTCCTCCAATGGCGCAGGACGGGGCCGCTGGCTGGCCGTCGCGGTTTCGATGGTCACCGGGCGCCCGCCCGCAAGGTCGACTTCCCTGGGGCCGGCGGGTCCTTTCTTCGCCGGCGCCGCCGCAGCCTCGGTCCTGGGCGCTGTCGAGGTCGGCAGGTTCAGGTCGAGATCGGGCAGTTCGGGAAGCTTCGGCGCCCTGCCGACTCCGGCCGTGGGCAGGCCGAAGTCGAAATCGAGCGGTTTGTCCGGCGCCGGCGGGAGCTTCGGCTCGGGCTCCGGCTCGACCATGCGTGTGCTGGGCATGGTCGTCATCGATTCGAACTCGAGCGCCGACAGGTCAGCCGGGGCGCGCGACGACAGTGCCGCGCCCGCCACGGTCGGCATCTCCGTGGTTGCCTTGGAGTCCAGCGGAAGCAGCGTGTCGGCACTGATCCTCGAGTCCGCCGACGCCACCGAGTCCGAAGCCTGGCGTTCGCGACGATCGACCGGCGCAAAGGCCGACCGGTCCAGTTCGGTTGCCTCGCCGCCCAGCGTGGCCGGCGGCGCCCGGAAGCCGACCGTCTCCGAGCCGAACTGGTGCGGCTTGGTGGGCTCGAGGTTGAGTTCGGCCATCGTGTCGTCGCGGATCATCTCCGCCATCGCGGCCGCCGAGGCGGTAAACATCGAGTTGGTCGGGTCGATCGACCGCCCGATTACCGCCGCGCGCTCCCAGTCCTCGCCCGATCCGCCGGTGCGCGCCATCAGGTCCGCCGCGTGGCGCGCGAAGCCGGCCCTGTCGCCGCGGCGGGCGAGGATCTCCATCAGCTTCACGCGGGCCGGGTGGCGGTCCGGCTGGACGCGCAGCGCTTCCTTGAGGATGTCCTCGGCCTGCTCCTCGCGGCCGTAGGCGATATAGACGTCGGCCTCGGCCACCGGGTCGACGTCGCTGGCGTCGACCTGCGTTGCCGCCGGGACGAAGCTCGAGTTGAAGGAACTGACGGCGCCGGTGTCGACGCTGCGGCCGCCGGTCTG
>JBHJND010000404.1:0-4014 GCA_048497655.1 Caballeronia novacaledonica | reverse complement strand
TGCCCGCCCCGGACGGCCCCATTTACCTGGTGATGCGCCTGTACTGGCCGAAGACCGAGGCGCCGTCGATCCTGCCGCCCGGTGAAGGCACATGGAATCTGCCGGGCCTGACGCGAGTGCAATAGGTCAGGGGGCAGGCCTGGCGATCTCCCGCCGAGGCACCGGATTCGGCCATGAGGAGCCGGTCCAACTTCAATGCCGGGAGACTGCTGCGGGTCGAAGCCGGTCTGCGCCGAAGCACCCGAAGGCCTGCTCACCTGCCCGCGCACCCCGCGGCGCTGCATGAAGCGGCGAACTCCGCCAGTTCCGCGACGAAGCGCTTCGGGGCCATGAGGTGGGGCGAGTGGTTGCCCTCTTCGTGGATCGACAGCCTGGCCCCCGGCGTATGCCGCTGCACCCAGTGAGCAGTCTGCACGGGGTAGAAATTGCTGCGTCCGCCATAGATGAGCAGGCAGGGGCGGTCGATGCCCGGCAATACGCCGCGCAGGTCGAGGCTCACCAGGTCCTGCCAGCAGGCGATGAGCGGGTCCGGCGCCAGGGCGCGCAGCGCGTCGCGCACCCGCTGCCAGCCGCGGCCGTTGGCGGCGTAGCCTTCGCGCGCCGCGTCGTTCAGGCCGTGGGCGGTGAGGCGCAGCACGCCCTCGGCGAAGTCTTCCCGTAGTTCGGCGACGAAGCGCGCCGAGCGCCCGGCATCGAAGTCCCCGTAGATGCCGAGCTTCCATTCGTCATCGGTGACGAGCTTGGGCGACTGGTCGATCAGGCACAGCGAGCCGATGCGGGCGGCTCCGAAGTCGCGCAGGTATTGCCACAGCGTGAGTGCGCCCATCGAATGGCCGACGAAGCAGGCGCCGGCGAGATCGAAAGCCTCGATCATCTGTTGCAGGTCGCGCGCCATGCGCGCGGCGGTGGCCACCGTCGAGGTGCGCGCCGGATGGCCGCCGTGGGCGCGGGCGTCCCAGCGAAACAGGCGGAAGTGCGACGCCAGGTCGTGGATGAAGGGTGACCATTCGAGGTGGCTGGCGGTCCAGCCGTGCAGCAAGACGATGGCCGGACCGGACTCGCCGTGCCGCCACAGATGCAGCAGTTCGCCGTCGTCGGCGGTGAAAGTCAGCGGGTGCAAGGTGGCAGGTCGTCTGGACAGACAGGGCGCGTCGTGCGCACCGATGTTAGAGCCGATGCGGCGGCGCGGGACAATGCGCGCTGCGGCGGCCGGCGTCGGGGCCGGCAGCAACCAGCTAGGGGGCTAGGGCATGCAGGAATACGACCTGTTCGTGATCGGCGGCGGCAGCGGCGGCGTGCGCGCCGCGCGCATGGCGGCGCAGCGCGGCGCGCGGGTGGCACTGGCGGAAGCCGGCGCGCTCGGCGGCACCTGCGTGAACCTCGGCTGCATCCCGAAGAAGCTGTACAGCTACGCGGCGCACTACGGCGAGGCGTTCGAGGAGTCGCACGGCTTCGGCTGGCACGGCGAGGCGCCGTCGTTCGACTGGGAGACGCTCAAGCGCAATCGCGCCATCGAGATCATGCGGTTGAACGGCGTCTACGAGAAGCTGCTGATCGGCGCCGGGGTGCAGCTGCTGCACGGTCGCGCGCGGCTGGCCGACGCGCACACGGTCGAGGTGGCGGGCGAGCGCCTGCGCGCCGGGCACGTCCTGGTGGCCACCGGCGGCGCGCCGCACACGCCCGAGTTTCCGGGCCACGAGCTGGCGATCAGCTCGAACGAGATGTTCGACCTCGAGCCTTTCCCGCGGCGGCTGCTGGTGATCGGCGGCGGCTACATCGCCTGCGAGTTCGCGTCGATCTTCAACGGGCTGGGCAGCCGGGTGACGCAGCTGTATCGCGGCACGCAGGTGCTGCGCGGCTTCGACGACGACATCCGCGCCTTCGTCGCCGCCGAGATGGCGAAGAAGGGCGTCGACATCCGGCTCGATGCGCAGGTGGCCTCGCTGCAGCGGGGCGCCGGCGGCCTGCTGGCGCGGCTGGCCGACGGCAGCACGCTGGAAGTCGACGCCGTGCTGGCCGCCACCGGCCGCTGGCCGAACGCGGCCGGGCTGGGGCTGGAGCAGGCCGGCGTGCGGACGAGCGAGCGCGGCGCGATCGTCGTCGACGAGCGGTTCCGCACCTCGGTGCCGCACATCCTGGCGGTGGGCGACGTGATCGACCGCGTGCAGCTGACGCCGGTGGCGCTGGCCGAGGCGATGACGGTGGTCGACCACCTGTTCGGCGACGGCCGGCGGACGGTGGACTACGGGAACATTCCCACCGCGGTGTTCACCCACCCGAACGTCGGTACCGTGGGGCTGACCGAGGCGCAGGCACGCGAGCGCCACGGCAGGCTGCGCATCTACCGCAGCGAGTTCAAACCGCTGAAGCACACGCTGTCGATGTCGGGCGAGCGCGCACTGATGAAGCTGGTAGTCGACGACGCGAGCGACCGCGTGCTCGGCGTGCACATGGCGGGAGCCGACGCCGGCGAGATCGTGCAGGGCTTCGCGGTGGCGCTCAAGGCGGGTGCCACCAAGGCGGTGTTCGACGCCACCATCGGCATCCACCCGACCGCCGCCGAGGAGTTCGTCACCATGCGCGAGCCGGTCGCCTGACGGCCGGCCTCGGCGCGACTGCCTCGCGTCAGTCGGTGCGGCGGATGAAGCCGCAGGCGATCGCCGGCCCGGAGTTGCCATCGGGCTGCGTCCGGTAGTCGTCGGGGTCGCGGCTGAGCACGACGCCGCGCCCGATGATGCTGCGCGGCCCGGGCGTGACCGTGAACGCCGCGGTCTGGAAGACGTACATCACGGTGCCCTCGCCGTCGGAGCGCACGTTGGCCAGGTCGCCGGCGTGGCTGAGGTCGCTGCCCGGCCGGCCGTGCGGCTTGCCGTCCGGGTTGTAGTGGCCGCCGTTGCCCTCGGGCGTGGCGCCGAGGCAGTCGCCGCGCTCGTGCACGTGCAGCCCGTAATCGCGGTTCGGCTGCAGGCCGGTGATGTCGGCGCGCACGAGGACGAACATGCCGTACTGCGAGAAGCTGACGCGCCCCCCGTAGCGGCTGCCCGGCGGCGCAACCAGGCCCACGTTGGCAACCGCCTCGGCCTTGCCGAGCGACTGCTCGAGCACCGTGACGCGGTTGTCGTTCCACGACTCGACCGAGGAGCAGCCTGCCGACAGGCCGGCGACGAAGACGAGCGCGACGGGGGCGGGGATGGCACGGCGACGAAGCGGCATGGGCTCTCTCTGCGGGTCGGCGCCGGCTGTTCGGCGACTTGGCGGTTTGCGCGGGCGGATCCTACGCCGGACGCGCGCTCGTCCGGGCGGCGATGACGGCTCGGCGCTCCGGACCCCTTGCGCCTCGCCACGCCGGCGGATACGATGCAATCGCTTCCTGGTACGTCGCCGCCGAACCCGAGTGATCGATCCGATAACGCGCCGGCGCGGAAGCACCCAATGCACGGCATCCGTGCCGTGCCCCGCCAGAGAGCGGGAACAAAGACCCGTCAAGCCGAAAAGCTTCACGGGTCTTTTTCATTTGCGTCGGCGGCTGCCCTTCGCGGCGGCCGACTCCGATCCCAGCGATTGCCAATTGGTGCAACAGAGCGATTCGGCGTGCGCGCCGGTATCACGCGAGCCGTCCGTTCGGGGTATGTGAACGCCGACTGAGTCGCGCTCTCGCCGCGCGTTAGGCCGCCAGGACGTCGCGCCAGCTTGCTAAGCCTTCGGCACAACGAGGGTTTTTCCGCGGATCATCGCCGCGACAGATTCGGATCGTGCATCCGGCAGCGATGTCCTCAGTCTTTCCCTGGCAGCAAGCAGCGCGCTCGTGGCTCGCTGCAGCGGGAGGCGGGCGGGGCGTACCGACCCAGTGCACTTGACGCGCTGTCTTGCAGATCTATCGGCGAACCGAGGGGAGGACTTATGAAGACAATGACAGCAGTGCGCAGACTCTTTCAGGGGGTACTGCTGAGCATCCTGGCCATGTTCGTTTCCGCGGCACACGGCCAGACGACGCTCGCCTGGGAACAGACGAAG
>JBHJND010000403.1:0-3121 GCA_048497655.1 Caballeronia novacaledonica | reverse complement strand
GCCCTGGAAGACCTTGATCGTCACCGCCGGCTGGTTGTCGTCGGCAGTCGAGAAGGTCTGCGCGAACTTGGTCGGGATGGTGGTGTTCTTCTGGATCATCTTGGTCATCACGCCACCGAGCGTCTCGATGCCGAGCGACAGCGGAGAGACGTCGAGCAGCAGCACGTCCTTGCGGTCGCCCGACAGCACCGAGCCCTGGATCGCCGCGCCCACCGCCACCGCCTCGTCCGGGTTGACGTCCTTGCGCGGCTCCTTGCCGAAGAATTCCTTGACCTTGTCCTGCACCTTCGGCATGCGCGTCATGCCGCCGACCAGGATCACGTCGTTGATCTCGGAGGTCTTCACCCCCGCGTCCTTGATCGCGATCCGGCACGGTTCGATGGTGCGCTCGATCAGGTCCTCGACCAGCGCCTCGAACTTGGAGCGGGTCAGCTTCATGTTCAGGTGCTTGGGACCGCTGGCGTCGGCCGTGATGTAGGGCAGGTTGATCTCGGTCTGCTGGCCCGACGACAGCTCGATCTTGGCCTTCTCGGCCGCGTCCTTCAGCCGCTGCAGCGCCAGCACGTCCTTCGACAGGTCGACGCCCGATTCCTTCTTGAACTCGGCGACCACGTAATCGATGATCCGCTGGTCGAAGTCCTCGCCGCCGAGGAAGGTGTCGCCGTTGGTGGAGAGCACCTCGAACTGCTTCTCGCCCTCGACGTCGGCGATCTCGATGATCGAGATGTCGAAGGTGCCGCCGCCGAGGTCGTACACCGCGATCTTGCGGTCGCCCTTGCTGGCCTTGTCCAGCC
This sequence comes from Caballeronia novacaledonica, assembly GCA_048497655.1. Taxonomy (GTDB): domain Bacteria; phylum Pseudomonadota; class Gammaproteobacteria; order Burkholderiales; family Burkholderiaceae_F; genus JADJWR01. The sequence goes on along the minus strand of JBHJND010000403.1, from coordinate 2,327 downwards.
CGAAGGCGAGCGCCGCCGCGGTCGGCTCGTTGATGATCCGCTTGACCTCCAGCCCGGCGATGCGGCCGGCGTCCTTGGTCGCCTGCCGCTGGCTGTCGTTGAAGTAGGCCGGCACGGTGATCACCGCCTCGGTCACCGCCTCGCCGAGGTAGTCCTCGGCGGTCTTCTTCATCTTGCGCAGCACCTCGGCCGAGACCTGCGGCGGCGCAATGGCCTTGCCGCGCACCTCGACCCAGGCGTCGCCGTTGGGCGCCTTGGAGATCCTGTAGGGCATCATGTGGATGTCCTTCTGCACCTCCTTTTCCTCGAAGCGGCGGCCGATCAGCCGCTTGACGGCGTACAGCGTGTTCTTCGGGTTGGTCACCGCCTGCCGCTTGGCCGGCGCGCCGACCAGGATCTCGCCGTCTTCCATGTAGGCGACGATCGACGGCGTGGTCCGCGCGCCCTCGCTGTTCTCGATCACCTTCGGCTGGCCGCCCTCGAGGATGGCCACGCACGAGTTGGTCGTGCCCAGGTCGATGCCGATGATCTTGCCCATTGCTATCCCCCAGAGGAATGTCTGCCGGCGCCGCAGCGCCTGATGTTGTTCAATGTGTGTGCAGCGCTGCCCGGCTTCAAGGGGCCGCCACGGTGACCAGCGCCGGCCGCAGCACCCTGTCGGCGATGCGCCAGCCCTTCTGCAGCACCGAGACCACGTGATTGGCCGGCACGCCGCCGGCGGCGTCGGCCGGCACCATCGAGATCGCCTGATGATTGTGCGGGTCGAACCGCTGCCCGACCGGGTTGATCTCCGCCAGCCGGCCCTTCTCGAACGCCGACCGCAGCTGGCGCAGGGTCAGTTCGACGCCTTCGCGCATGGCTTCCGCAGTGCTGTTGCTCGACTCCAGCGCCTTTTCGAGGCTGTCGACCACCGGCACCAGCACCTCGGCAAACGACTCGATGCCGTACTTGTGCGCCTTGGCGACGTCTTCCTGGGCCCGCCGGCGGGTGTTTTCCGCCTCAGCCACGGCGCGCAGGTAAAGCTCGTAGTTCTCGCTCGCCTTGGCCAGCGCCGCCTGCAGTTCGGCCTCGACGTCGACCACAGTTGCCGACTGCAGCGCAGGCGCTTCCTGCCCGGCAGTGGTGGCCTGCGATGTCTGATGCGGCTCCGCCGTCGGCTTTACCGGTTCCTGCTCCGGCGAGTTCAGTCGTCCCCCGATACCCAGATTCGTCAATGATTTGCCTGATCTTGGGGGCGAACCGCGCGCTTTCAAGTCCTGCGCCCCGCGCGCGGCCGCGGGGCGGTCGCCAAGCCGGCTCAGCGCGGCGCGCCGGCGAGCTTCGCCTCGACCGCCGCCTTCGCTGCCGCCGCCTCGCGCGCGGCGCGCGAGGCGCGATCGACCGGCCAGCCCTGCAGGTGGGCGGCGGCGAGATCTGCCAGCGCGTGGATGAACGGCGGCGACTCGTTCAGGCAGTCGATGTAGTGGAAGACCTTGCCGCCGGCGGCGAGGAACTCCTGCCGGCCCTCGATGTTGATCTCCTCCAGGGTCTCCAGGCAGTCGGCGACGAAGCCGGGGCAGATCACGTCGACCCGCGCCACGCCCTGGCTGCCCAGCGCATGCAGGGTCGGCGCGGTGTACGGCTGCAGCCACTCGGCCTTGCCGAAACGCGACTGGAAGGTGACGACGTACTCGTCCTTGGCCAGGCCCAGCGACTCGGCCAGCAGGCGGCCGGTCTTGCGGCACTCGCAGTGGTACGGGTCGCCCAGGTCGAGCGTGCGCCGCGGCACGCCGTGGAAGCTCATCACCAGCCTGCCGCCGGCCTCGCGCAGCGCGCCATGCCTCGCCCAGTGCGCCAGCACCGACTGCTTCAGCGCCTCGATGTAGCCGGGATGGTCGTGGAAGTGCTTGACGGTGCGCAGCTCCGGCACGTTGCGGCAGCGGGCCAGCTCGGCACTGACCGCGTCGAACACGGTCGCCGTGGTGCTGGCCGAGTACTGCGGATACATCGGCAGCAGCAGGATGCGGTCGACATCGGCCGCGCGCAGCTCGGCCAGTACGCGGGGAATCGACGGCTCGCCGTAACGCATCGCCAGCCGCACGTCGACGTCGAGCCCGCGCTCGCCAAGGTAACCGCGCAGCAGCAGCGACTGCTGGACCGAGTGGTGCAGCAGCGGCGAGCCCTTGTCGGTCCAGATGGCGGCGTACTTGGCCGCCGACTTCCTCGGCCGCACGGTGAGGATGATGCCGTGCAGGATCGGCAGCCACACGGCGCGCGGGATCTCGACCACGCGCGGGTCGGACAGGAACTGCCTCAGGTAGCGTCGCACCGCGCCCGGTTCCGGCTCC
>JBHJND010000402.1:0-3858 GCA_048497655.1 Caballeronia novacaledonica | reverse complement strand
GTGATCACCGAGACCTTCGGTGCCGCCGGCTATCCGGTGCCGGAGTCGCACGTCAACATCCGCCACAAGCCCGCCTAGCGGCACGGCGATACAGTCACCCAGGGAGGCAGTCGATGAAGATCCGTTACCTGCTGGCCGCCGTCGCGGCAGCGGCGGTTGTCGTGCCGGCGCTGGCACAGCCGGCCGGCACGCTGAAGAAGATCGCCGATGCGCGCACCATCGCGCTGGGCTTCCGCCTCGACGCAGCGCCGTTTTCCTACCGCGGCAGCAACGGCGAGCCGACCGGCTACTCGGTCGACTTGTGCCGTCGGGTGGTCACCGCCATCGAGCGGGTGCTGAACGTGACCAACCTCGAAGTGAAGTGGGTGCCGGTGACCCCGGAGAACCGCATTGCGGCCGTCACCGGCGGCGCGGTCGACCTCGAGTGCGGCGTCACCACGGTGACGCTCGGCCGGCAGGAGCAGGTCGACTTCTCCAACCTGATCTTCGTCGAGGGCGGCAGCCTGCTGGTGCGCGCCGACGGCGGGCCGGCGCGGTTGTCGGAACTGGCCGGCAGGACGGTCGGCGTGATGGCCGGCACCACCACCGAGGTTCGCCTGCGCGCGGCGCTGAAGGAACGGCTGATCGACGCCCGGGTCGTCAACGTCAGGGACGAGAACGACGGCGCGGCGGCGGTGATCGACAAGCGGATCGATGCCTTTGCCGGCGACCGCATGGTGCTGCTCGGCGTCGGCCTGCGCTCCGGCGGCGGTCAGGTGCTGTCGCTGGCGCTGGAGGACTTCTCCTTCGAGCCGTACGGACTGATGATGCGGCGCGACCCGGCCTTCAGGCTGGTGGTCAACCGCGCGCTTTCCCAGCTGTACGCCGGGCAGGGGATCAGCGAGATCTACGACCGCTGGTTCGGCAAGGTCGGCCGGCCGGGGCCGCTGCTGGCGGCGATGTACTACCTGAACACCTTCTCGGAGTGACGCGATGGCGATGACGACCCGACTGCTGAGTGTTGGGCTGGCCGCCTGCGCGCTGCTGCTGGCGGCCTGTCAGAGCGTGGCGGTGAGCGAGGGCGTGAGCGGCCGCGGCGTGGTGCTGTCGATCCAGGAGAAGCAGCAGACCTCGACTACCGGCAACGTGGTGGGCACGGTCGGCGGCGCCCTCGTCGGCGGGGCGCTCGGCAGTCTGGTCGGCGGCGGCACCGGACAGACCATCGCCACTACCGTCGGCGCGGTCGGCGGCGCGATGGCCGGCAACGCGGTCGCCGGAAAGGCCGCGGCGGAACTCGTCTGGGTGGTCAACATCCGCTTCGACGACGGCATCGATCGCGCGGTGACGGTCTCGCAGCGGCCGAACTACCGTCCCGGCGACAAGGTGCGCGTGGAGAACAATGCGGTCTTTCCGCTGGCGGCGAAGTAGCCGCGTCGGCATGGGAGGCCGCTCGCCGGGGTCCGGATCCTCGCAAATGGAGGTGGTCATGCGTCGCAACCTGCCCAGATCGATCGTCGCCGCGGCATTGTTCGCCTGCGGCGGCGCTGCCGCCCAGGTCGGCCTCGGCTTTCTCGCCGAGACGCCGATGGCCAGGTTCAACGCCGACGACCTGAGGCTGATGAACGGCGCAATCGAAAGGGCGCTGGCGGAGGCAGAGATCGGCACGACTGTCCGCTGGGCCAACGAAGCGACGTCCTCCTCGGGCGAGGTCACCGCGCAGCGGGCCTTCGAGAACAGCGGACGCCCCTGCCGCGACCTGCGGGTGGTCAACCGCCACCGCAGGCTCGAGAACTCCGGCCTCTACACCATGTGCCGCGACAACGGAAAGTGGACGCCCGTGCCTTAGCGCGCACAGGCGCGCGCCTGTCGCTGTCGCTGCTGCTCGGCGCGCTCTTCGCGCTGGCGACGCCGGCCGCCCACGGCCAGCTGCCCGCGCTTCCCGGCGCGCCCAAGCCGGCCGCCGAGGCGCCGTCGGCTGCGCTGCCGCCGGAGTCGGACGAGCAGGCGCGCTCGCGGCTGCTCGCCCAGGTCGAACAGGCACGCGCGCAGCGCGAGCGGCTGGCCATCGATCCGGCCATCGTCGGGGCGCCGCCGGGCGTGCCGGCCGAGGAACTGACGCGGGCACGCAGCGCGCTGAACCAGCTGGTGGTGTCGCTGGAGAACCAGCTGCGCTCGCTGGACGAGCGCCAGTCGGTGCGCGCCGAGCGCCAGGACGTCGAGAAGGCGAACCGGGAATGGAAGGGGCTGGGCAGCCCGCCGCCGTATTCGCTGCTGCTGGTCGACGACCTGCACGAAGGGGTCGAATCGATCCGTACCACGCTCAACGCGCTGGCGGCCCAGCGGGTGATCGCCGAGCGCGAAGGGGAGCGGGCACGCGATCAGGCACAGCGCAACGACGCGGCGCTGCGGCGGGCGCGCGAGGCGGCATCCGCGGCGAAAGGTGCAGAGCGGCCGATGCTGCAATGGCAGCAGCAGGTTGCCGAGTGGTCGGCGTCTTCGGCCGCCGCCGCCACCACGCTGTTTCAGCGCAGCACCGAGCTGATCGACGAGCAGGTGGCCCTCGAGAACGAGCGGCTGAAGTTCGCCGAGCGCAAGCTGCAGGTGGCCTCCAGCGACTTCTCCTTCTCCAAGGAGGATCTGGCGAAGATCCGCAGCACCGAAGATCAGCGCGCGGAGCGCATCCGCGCCGCACGCGCAAAGGCGAGCGAGAGGGCGGGCGCGCTGGATCGCGAGTTGGCGGCAGCGGCGGCGGATCTCAAGCGGCTGAGCGGGGCACCGCCCGCCAGTCCCGAGGCGCTGCCGGTGGCGGAGGCCCGCGTGCGCGCCGTGCAGGCCGCCGTCGAGGGGGCGCGGTTCGAGCTCGACACGCTCGATAACCTCGCTGCGGCCTCGTCGATGGCCGTGGACCTGTATGCGCTGCGGCTGCAGGCGCTGAACGACGGTGATGCCGATCGCCGCCGGGCCGCCGTCCTGCGGCTGCGCGAGGCGGCCGGCCGCTTCAAGCCCTGGCAGGACTACGCACAGAGCCAGCTCGAACTGCTGCGCGCCGCGCAGCGCGAAGCCAACGTGCGGATCGACAGCCAGGACACGCTGCCGCCGGTGCGCAACTACGAGAACGCGATCGCCGAGACGATCCGCCAGCGGATGGCCTTCGCGCAGCGGCTGCTCGACGCGGCGGAGCGGGGCCAGCGCACGGTAGAGCGCTGGCTGGCGGAGATCGACACCGACCAGCATGCGCGCCCTCTTGGCGAACGCGCGGCCGACGCCTGGGCCGTCGCCGTCGACTGGACCAAGCGGGTCTGGAACTTCGAGCTGTTCGCGGTCGAGGACACGGTCGAGATCGGCGGCCAGAAGATCACCACCTCGCGCGGGGTGACGATCGGCAAGAGCGTCGGCGCGCTGCTGCTGTTCGTCGTCGGCTACTGGCTGGCCACGCGCGTGGCGCGCTATTTCGAGCGGCTGCTGATCACCCGCTTCGCGATCGAGCCGGCGCAGGCGCGCACCGTACGGCGGTGGGTGCTGGCGCTGTGGGCGTTCGTGCTGGTGGCGCTGACGCTGAACCTGGCCCGCATCCCGCTGACGGTGTTTGCCTTCCTCGGCGGCGCGCTGGCCATCGGTGTGGGCTTCGGCACGCAAACCATCATCCGGAACTTCATCAGCGGCCTGATCGTGCTGATGGAGCGGCAGGTGCAGGTGGGCGACATTGTCGACGTCGACGGCGTCACCGGCACCGTCACGGAGGTCAACCTGCGCTCCTCGACGCTGCTCGGCTTCGACGGCGTCGAGGCGATCGTCCCGAACTCCAGCCTGCTGGAGAACAAGGTCACCAACTGGACACACACCGACAACCGCGTGCGCCGCGTCGTCAAGGTCGGTGTT
>JBHJND010000401.1:0-6581 GCA_048497655.1 Caballeronia novacaledonica | reverse complement strand
GGTGGCCATCCTGGTCGCCTCGGTGGGCATCTGGCTGTTCCACTTCCTGATCCTGCGCGGCGTGCAGCAGGCGGCGTTCATCAACAGCATCGTCACGGTGGCCAAGGTCATCCCGATCCTGGTGTTCATCGTCATCCTGTTCGCCGCCTTCAAGATGGACCTGTTCCGCTTCAACCTGTACAGCGGCGACCTGACGGCGGGCCTGTTCGACCAGGTGCGGGCGACCATGCTGGTCACCGTCTTCGTCTTCATCGGCATAGAGGGCGCGAGCGTGTACTCGCGCTATGCCAAGGAGCGCTCGGACGTCGGCGCGGCGACCATCGCCGGCTTCATCGGCGTCACCGGCCTGATGGTGCTGGTGACCCTGCTGCCCTACGCGGTGCTGCAGCGCGCCGACATCGCCGGCATGCGCCAGCCGTCGATGGCCGGCGTCCTGGAGAGTGTGGTCGGCCCGTGGGGGGCGGTGTTCGTCAGCGCCGGCCTGCTGGTGTCGGTGCTCGGCGCCTACCTGGCCTGGGCGCTGATCTGCGCCGAGGTGATGTTCGCCGCCGGCAAGTCGAAGGACATGCCGAAGATGTTCGCCCGCACCAACGACAACGGCGTGCCGCACGTGGCGATGTGGGTGACCAGCATCATCATCCAGATCATCGTCATCACCACCTACTGGTCGCGCGACGCCTTCTCGCTGATGCTGAACCTGACCAGCGCAACCTCGCTGATCCCGTATCTGTTCGTCGCCGCTTACGGCCTGATGATCGCCCGGCGCGGCGAGACCTACGAGGTGCGCCCCGAGGAGCGCGGCCGCGACCTGATCCTGGCGTCGGTCGCCGTGGTCTACACGCTGTTCATGCTCTACGCCGGCGGGCTGAAGTACATCCTGCTCGCGGCAGTCCTGTTCGCTCCGGGCTCGGTGCTGTACTACATGGCGCGGCGCGAGCAGGGGCTGGCGGTCTTCGGCAAGACCTCCGACTGGATCCTCTTCGGCGTCATCGCGATGGCTGGCATCTACGGCGTGTACGGTCTGGCGACCGGCGCCATTTCCCTCTGAACTCTCGAAGGAGAACGACATGGCAAAGGCAGGCGGCAAGGCGGAGAAGAAGAGCAGGGCGAAGGCCGGCGAGCCGAAGTTCGGCGTGCACTCGGAAGTCGGCCAGCTGCGCAAGGTGATGGTCTGCGCGCCCGGGCTGGCGCACAGCCGGCTGACGCCGAGCAACTGCGACCAGCTGCTGTTCGACGACGTGCTGTGGGTGGAGAACGCCAAGCGCGACCACTTCGACTTCATGACCAAGATGCGCGACCGCGGCATCGAGGTGGTGGAGATGCACAACCTGCTGGCCGAGACGGTGGCGGTGCCCGAGGGGAAGAAGTGGATCCTCGACAACCAGGTGGTGCCCAACCAGGTCGGCCTGGGCTTCATCGACGAGCTGCGCAGCTACCTCGAGGGCCTCGATGACCGCAAGCTGGCCGAGACGCTGATCGGCGGGCTGTCGACGCACGACTTTCCGGAGAAGATCGGCGGCAAGGCGCTGAAGGTCGTCAAGCAGGCCGCCGGCGCCACCGAGTACCTGCTGCCGCCGCTGCCGAACACGCTGTACACGCGCGACACCACCTGCTGGATCTACGGCGGCGTGACCCTGAACCCGCTGTACTGGCCGGCGCGGCACGAGGAGACGAGCCTCACCACCTCGATCTACAAGTTCCACCCCGACTTCGCCGGCAAGGTCAATGTCTGGTGGGGCGACCCGACGCAGGACCACGGCCTGGCCACCCTCGAAGGCGGCGACGTGATGCCGATCGGCAAGGGCAACGTGCTGATCGGCATGAGCGAGCGCACCTCGCGGCAGGCGATCAGCCAGCTCGCCGCCACGCTGTTCAAGAAGGGCGCGGCCGAGCGCGTGATCGTCGCCGCGATGCCGAAGATCCGCGCGGCGATGCACCTCGACACGGTGTTCACCTTCGCCGACCGCGACTGCGTGCTGCTCGCCCCCGACTTCATGGCCAAGACGACCACCTTCTCCTACCGGCCGAGCAATCACCCGAGCGGGGTCGAGTTCGTCGCCGAGAACAAGCCCTTCGTCGACGTGGTGGCGCAGGCGCTCGGCCTGAAGAAGCTGCGCGTGATCGAGGCCGGTGGCAGCGACTACCAGCGAGAGCGCACGCAGTGGGATAGCGGCGCCAACCTGGTCTGCGCCTCGCCCGGCGTGGTCTACGCCTACGACCGCAATACCTACACCAACACGCTGCTGCGCAAGGCGGGCATCGAGGTCATCACCATCGTCGGCGCGGAACTCGGCCGCGGCCGCGGCGGCGGCCATTGCATGACCTGCCCGATCATCCGCGATCCGGTGGACTTCTAGGGAGCGGATCGAAGTCGCGGTTGCTGAGCGCGCGACGCCGGCCCACGCGTCGCCGCGGCGGACGCGGTCACCGACGCAGCCGACTGCGCGCCAGCAACCGACGGGCACAATCGAGTCTATGGGTACGAGCGACAGCAATCCCGAAGCCAGCACATCGAAACCGCGCTTCAAGTTCCCCGGCGCCGTCACCACGCTGGCGATCGTCACCGTGCTGGTCTGGGTGGCGACCCTGTTCCTCCCCTCGGGGCGCTACCAGCACGACGGCGACGGTTCGCCGGTCCCCGGCACCTTCACCCAGATCGACTCGCCGCTCACCTTCGGTGAGACGGTGGGCCAACTGGTCCTGGCGCCGATCAACGGCATCTACGGTCTGCGCAATCCGGAAGGCGAGGCGGTCGACACGACGATCGTCGGGCGCATCTTCGGCCAGATCGGCGTGATTGTCTTCATCATGTCGATCGGCGCCTTCATCTCGGTCAGCTTCGCCACGCGCGCCCTCGAGGTCGCCGTTGCCGCGCTGGCGCAGCGGCTGCGCGATCAGGGCTGGCTGCTGATCGCGGCGGTGATGGTGCTGTTCTCGCTGCTCGGTTCGACCATGGGCTTCTCGGTCGAGACCCTCGGCTTCTACGCGCTGTTCATCCCGCTGATGGCGGCGCTCGGCTACGACCGGTTGGTCACGGCGTCGATGATCATCCTCGGCGCCCTGAGCGGCGTCATGGGCGCGACCGTGAACCCCTTTTCGATCGGCGTCGCCGCCGGCGAGGCAGGCGTGTCGATCGGCGACGGGATCGTGCTGCGCGTCCTGCTGTGGGCCATACTGACCGCAATGTCGATCGGCTGGGTGCTGCGCTACGCGGCAAGGGTCCGCAAGGACCCGGGCGCCTCGCTGGTCGGCTGGGACGAGCCCGCGGCCATGGATGCGGCGGCCGATCAACCGGGCTCCGCTGGCGAGGGGCCTGCCGCGCCGGCGCCCCAGGCACGGTTGACCGGCACCCAGAAGTGGGTGCTGGTGATCACCGCCCTGGCCTTCGGGCTGATGATCTTCTCGGTCATTCCCTGGTCCAGCCTGATCGGCGGCCGCCCCGGGCCGGCCGACTACGACGTGACGCACGCGGTGCAGGGCGTGCAGCCGCTGTGGTTCGAGCTGAACTGGTGGTTCCCGCAGCTGGCGATGCTGTTCATCCTGGCCTCGGTGCTGGTCGGCATCGTGGCGCGCATGGGCGAGAAGGAGACGGTGCGGCTGATCGCCGCCGGCGCGTCGGACATGATGGGCCCGGCGATGGTGGTGCTGCTGGCCGGCGGCGTGTCGGCGATCATGACCAACACGCAGACCCTGGACACCATCCTCTTTTCGATGGAACGCGTGGTCAGCGACGCGTCGGCGGCCTTCTTCGCCTTTCTGACCGTGGCGGTGAACATCCCGCTGGCGGTGCTGATCCCTTCCAGCTCGGGTCACGGCGCGCTGGCGATGCCGTTGCTGGCGCCGCTGGCCGATTTCGCACAGGTCAGCCGGGCGACGACGATCACCGCCTGGATCATCGGCCACGGCCTCGCGCTGCTCGTCGCGCCGACCAGCGTCGTGCTCGTCGGCGGGCTGGCGATCGCCAAGGTTGGCTACGACAGGTACCTGCGTTTCGTCTGGCCGCTGTGGCTGGCGATGCTCATCGTGTCGACCGTGATCCTCGGCGCGGCGGCGACCTTTGGATGAGAATGCCGATATCTGTCGCAAGGGTCTCTGCGCCGCAAGCCGATCTTTCCGCGAACTCCTAGGAAGCCCAACCGTGTCCGCGAATCCCTTTGCCTGCCGATCAGGCCCGGTGTCCCGCAATGTCCTGCTGTCCATGCTGGTGGCGCTGCCGCTGCTGTCGGCCTGCCAGCGCAAGGTCGAAGCGCCGCCGCCGGAGATCCGTCCGGTGCGGGCGATGGCGATCGAGAAGCTGGCCGCCGGCGGCGCGGTGACCTTGACCGGAACGGTGCAGGCGCAGACCGAGATCAACCAGGCCTTCCGCATCGACGGCCGCCTGATCGAGCGCACGGTCGACGTCGGCGACACGGTGCGGCCGGGCCAGCTCATCGCCCGCCTGGACCCCGAGAACGAGGAGGCCGGGCTGCAGTCGGCGCGCGCGCAACTGGCCGCGGCCCGCGCCCAGCTGGTCGAGGCGCGCAACAGCTACGCGCGGCTGCGGGACCTGGTCGCCGAGGACGCGGTCTCGCGCGCGCAGTACGAGCAGGCCGAGGCGCTGCTCAGGACGGCCGAGGCGCAGGTCGAGTCGGCGCAGTCACAGGCCAACGTGGCACAGAACCGGCTGAGCTACACGCGACTGGTGTCGGACGTCGCCGGCGTGGTCACTGCCCGCGGGCCGCAGCCGGGCGAGGTGGTGTCGGCCGGGCGCATGATCGTCCAGGTGGCCCGCGAGGGCGGGCGTGACGCCGTCTTCGACGTCCCGGCGCAGGTCAAGGACAGCGCGCCGAAGAACCCGGAGGTCACGGTGTCGTTGAGCGACGATCCGCGGGTGACCGCTGTCGGCCGCGTGCGCGAGGTCTCGCCGCGCGCCGATCCGGTGACCGGCACCTTCGCGGTGAGGGTGCGGCTGATCGAGCCTCCGCCGGCGATGCGGCTGGGCAGCACGGTCAGCGGCCGCATGAAGCTCGATGCCGCGCCGGGCATCCGCATCCCGGCCACGGCGCTGGTGCGCGCCGACGGCAAGACGGCGGTGTGGGTCTTCGATCCGCAGGGTGGCACGGTGTCGCTGCGCAACATCGGCGTCGGCAGCACCGACGCGGCCGCGGTGCAGGTGACCTCGGGCCTGAGCCCCGGCGACGTGGTGGTGACGGCGGGGACGCAGGCGCTGCGCCCGGGCCAGAAGGTCCGCCTGCTCGAGGGCCGGTCGTGATCGGCCCCAACCTGTCCGAGTGGGCGCTGAAGAAGCGCTCGCTGGTCGTCTTCCTGATGATCATCGCGGTGGTCGCCGGGACGCTGTCGTTCCTGCGGCTGGGGCGGGCCGAGGATCCGGTGTTCACCGTGCGCACGATGGTCGTCGCCGCGGCCTGGCCCGGCGCCACCGTCGACGAGACGCTGAAGCAGGTGACCGAGCGGCTGGAGCGCACGCTGCAGGAGACCGACCACCTGGACCGCATCCGCAGCTACACCACCGCCGGGCGCACGACGATCTTCGTCGACCTGAAGGGGGCCACGCCGCCGGCCGTCGTGCCCGACGTCTGGTACCAGGTGCGCAAGAACATCGGCGACATGCGCGGCACGCTGCCGATGGGCGTGCTCGGGCCTTTCTTCAACGACAGCTTCGGCGACACCTTCGGCATCATCTACGGCTTCACCGCCGACGGCTTCAGCTTCCGCGAGTTGCGCGACCACGTCGAGGCGGCGCGTTCGCGGCTGCTGCAGGTTCCGGACGTGGCGAAGATCGAGGTGCTGGGCGCGCAGGACGAGCAGATCTTCATCGAGTTCTCGACCGAGCGGCTGGCCGGGCTGCGGCTGGACCTCGGCAGCATCGTCGCCACGCTGCAGGCGCAGAACCTGGTGCGGCCGGCGGGCACGATCCAGGGCGAGCAGGAGCGGGTGTTCCTGCGCGTGACCGGCGCCTTCGACTCGGAGCGCGACATCGAGGCGGTCAACCTGGTTGCCGGCGACCGGATCTTCCGCCTCGGCGACATCGCCACCGTGCGCCGCGGCTTTGCCGACCCGCCGCAGCCGATGTTCCGCGTCGACGGCAAGCCTGCCATCGGCCTGGCGATCGCGATGCGCGACGCCGGCGACATCCTGGCGCTGGGCGAGAACCTGCGCCGCGAGATGGCCGACATCAAGTCCGGCCTGCCGGTGGGCATCGAGCCGACGCTGGTGTCCGACCAGGCGGTGACGGTCGACGTGGCGATCAACGACTTCATGACCTCGCTGTGGCAGGCGATCGTCATCATCCTGCTGTGCAGCTTCGTCAGCCTGGGCGTGCGGCCGGGCGCGGTGGTGGCGCTGGCCATTCCGCTGACGATGGCGGCCGTGTTCGCGGTGATGAACGTGGCCAGCATCGACCTGCACCGCATCTCGCTGGGCGCGCTGATCATCGCGCTGGGCATGCTGGTCGACGACGCGATGACCACCGTCGATGCGATGCTGCGCCGGCTGGGCGCCGGCGACAGCCCGGACCAGGCCGCGACCTTCGCCTACAGCACGCTGGCTGCGCCGATGCTGATAGGGACGCTGGTCACCAT
>JBHJND010000400.1:0-3305 GCA_048497655.1 Caballeronia novacaledonica | reverse complement strand
CAGCAGCAGGCCTTCGACAAGGCGGTCGAGCCGGTTCGCCGGTTGTTCGACCAGGCCGGCGTGGCGGTCGACACCGTCTGCCTGAGCGGGCCCGCCGGCGACGAGATCGCCGCCCACGCGAAGAAGAGGAGACTCGACCTGCTGGTGATGGGCTCGCACGGCTACGGCGCGGTGAAGGCCGCCGTGCTGGGCTCGGTGGCGCAGCGGGTGGCAGCCCACTGCGCCACGCCGCTGCTGCTGATCCGCGAGGCGTAGCGGGCACGGCCGCCGCCGGCGGGTAGCGGCGATGCGCGACAATCGCGCCTTCGCCGATGACCCCCGACGCAGCTTCACCGCACCCGAGTACCGACGCGCGCTGGCTCGCCTCGCCGGTGCTGGCGTGGTTCTTCGTCACCGTCTGGGGCTCCGGCTACCTGGCCACCAAGGCCGGCCTGCAGTACGCGCCGCCGTTCACCTTCCTCGTGCTGCGCTTCGCCACCGGCCTGCTGCTGCTGGCGCCGCTGGTGCTGTGGTGGCATCGCCGCGAGCCGCTGCGCTGGCCGGCCACGCGCCTCGAGTGGGCGCACGTCGTCGCCGCCGGCCTGCTGATGCACGCCGCCAACCTCGGCGGCAGCCACTACGCGCAGTACCTCGGCATGTCGGCCAGCATCGCCGCGCTGGTGCTGTCGGTGCAGCCGCTGGCCACCGCGATCATCGCCGCCGCGGCTCTGCACGAGCGGCTGCGCGCCTACCAGTGGCTCGGCGTGCTGGTCGGGCTGGCCGGCGTGGCGCTGGTGGTCTGGCACAAGATCGACGTGCGCGCGCTGGGCGCCGGCGCGCTGGCCTGCGTGCTGTTCGCGCTGGCGGCGATCACCGCCGGCACGCTGTACCAGCGCGCCTTCTGCCCGACGGTGGACCTGCGCGCCGCCGCGCCGGTGCAGTTCGGCGCGACCCTGCTGGTGCTGCTGCCGCTGGCCTTGGCGGTGGAAGGCTTCGAGTTCAGGCCGACCTGGGCGCTCGCCGGCTCGATCGGCTTCCTGGTCTTCTTCTCGTCGATCCTCGCCGTCAACGCGCTGCACACGCTGATGCGGCGCGGCGAGGCCACCCGCGTGACCAGCCTGCTGTACCTGACGCCGATCATCGCCGTGGCGCTCGAGTGGCTGCTGTTCGCCGTGGCGCCGACGCCGCTCACCGTGCTCGGCGTGGCAGTGACCTGCGCCGGCGTCGCGCTGGTGGCCTGGCGGCCGCGGCGGGACTGAGATGACGCAGCGACCGGCGATCACGCTGCCGGCGATCATCCTGGTCGGCGTGCTGACGCACACCACCTTCGTCTCGGCGCGGATGAACGGCTCGCTGTACGCGCTGGCCAACGGCGCCTCGACCTTCACCGTCGGCGTGCTGATGGCGCTGTTCGCGCTGGTGCCGATGCTCACCGCCGTGCGCGCCGGCCGCTGGCTCGACGCCGTCGGGCCGCGCCGGCCGCTCGCCGCCGGCGCCTCCCTGATGGCCGCCGGCGCCGTGCTGCCGGCGCTGTTCCCCTACCCGGTGGCCGACATCGCGCCGCTGCTGGTGGCCGCCTGCCTGATCGGCACCGGCTCGATGCTGATCCAGCAGACGACGATGCACCTGGTCGGCGAGCGGGCCGACCCAGCGCGGCGGGCCGCCGACTTCTCGCTGCTGGCGCTCGGCGCCTCGGTGGCCAGCCTGACCGGGCCGGTGGCGAGCGGCATGCTGATCGACCTGGCCGGCCACCGCGCGGCGTTCGCCGCCGTGGCGCTGTTGACGCTGGCCAACGGGGCGCTGCTGCTGCGCAACCGCGCCGGCCTGCCGTCGCGCCGCGCGCCGCCGCGCGCCGCCGAGCCGCGGCCGATGTTCGACCTGTTCGCCATCCGGGACGTGCGCGACGTGCTGGTCGCCACCGCGCTGATCTCGATGTCGTGGGACCTGCAGACCTTCATGGTGCCGGTGCAGGGCACCGCCATCGGCCTGTCGGCCTCCGAGATCGGCCTCGTGCTCGGCAGCTTCGCGGTGGCCACCTTCGTCATCCGGCTGGCGATGCCGGCGCTGTCGCGCCGTTTCCGCGAATGGCAGGTGCTGACCTTCACGCTGTTCACCGCGGCGCTGGCCTTCGCGCTGATGCCCTGGTTCGGCACCTTCCTGCCGCTGGCGGCCTGCACCTTCCTGCTCGGCCTGGGGCTGGGCGCCGCGCAGCCGAACGTGATGTCGCTGCTGCACGGGCGGTCGCCGGAAGGCCGGGTCGGCGAGGCGCTCGGCCTGCGCACGACCATCATCAACAGCAGCCACGTGGTGCTGCCGCTGGTGTTCGGCGCCGCCGGCAGCGTCCTCGGCGCGCGGGTCGTCTTCCTGCAGATGGCCGCGGCGCTCGTCGCCGGCGGCATCGCCGCGCGGCGGGTAAGCCGCGCTGCCCGATGAGCGAGCCGGGCCCGCCGCGCTGGACCGAGGCACAGATGCGCGCCTCGCTGGATGCATCGCTGGCGCGCTGGGACGGCCGCCGGCCGCTGTGGGTGTTCGGCTACGGCTCGCTGATCTGGAAGCCGGAGTTCGAGTTCGAGGCGCGCGAGCCGGCGCGCATCCACGGCTACCACCGGCGGCTGTGCCTGCGCTCGGTGTCCTATCGCGGCACGCACGATTGCCCGGGAATCGTCGCCGGGCTCGACCGCGGCGGCTCCTGCCTCGGCATGGCCTACCGCGTCGGCGCCGCCGCCGTGCCGGAGGTGTTCCGCGGCCTGTGGGAGCGCGAGATGTTCCTCGGCTCGTACCGGCCGGCCTGGCTGCAGGCGCGGCTGCTGCGCCGGGCGGGCGTCGAGGCACTGGCCTTCGTCGTGCGGCGCGACGCCTTCAACTACGGCGGCAGGCTGGCCGACGACGAACTGGTGCAGATCCTCGTCCGCGCCTGCGGCAGCAAGGGCACGAGTCTCGAGTACTTGCAGCGTACGGTGGCGGCGCTGCACGAGGCCGGGCTGCGCGATCCGCACCTGGAACGGTTGATGCACAAGGCCGAGGGCCGGCGGCCAGTTGCGGACGGCGCGGGGGGGTAGGTCTTCTCCGATCGGGGCGCGATCGGGACGCCGGGGCGCCCTGTTGCGCTCGTGTCCTCCGGCGCCCGCCGTTGGCGGGCGCCTCCTCCTTTACCTCGCTCCACAGGGCGCCCCGGCGTCCCGATCTTTGTGCCTCGCGCACAGCGCCGCTGTCGACCCCGCGACGGAGGACAGCCAAGGGCGGTGGGTGGCCGCCGCAGCGAAGTAAAGGAGGAGCGGCAGGCCAGAGGCCCGCCGCGGGGGACATGAGTAACCGTCTTCGAAGTC
>JBHJND010000399.1:0-5472 GCA_048497655.1 Caballeronia novacaledonica | reverse complement strand
GGCCGCCGCGCGGCCGTGCGCCGGTAGGCGATGCGCACGCCGCCAGGCCGCGCGAGCAGGTGCCCGGTTTCGGCCGCCGGCGTCGGCGGTGACGAGGAGGCGGTCAGCGGGCGTAACCCCAGGCTTTCAGCCGGCTCATCGAGTACTCGGCCGGCTTGCCCTGCCCGCCGCTGCGCAGGAAGCGGGCGTAGCTCTCCGCCGCCGAGCGCTGGTTGCCGGCACCCTCGTAGGCGACGCCCTTGAGGAAGGCGATGCCGGGGTCGCCGGGCAGCAGCCGGTCGAACTGCTCGAAGCTCGCCGCGGCGGCGCCGGGGTTCTTCTCGGCCAGTTGCAGCACGCCGGTGAGCTTGTGCGCCTGCGCCTCCTGCGGGTAGATCGAGCGCGCCGTCTCGGCGTAGCGCAGCGCGTCCTTCTGCCGGCCCTGCGCCGCGAGGCAGCGCGCCATCAGCAGGTTCGACGGATAGTCGCGCGGCGCGATGGCCAGCGCCTTGGCGAACTCGCCCTGCGCCTGCGGCAGCTGCTTGCGCCCCATCGCCGCCTCGCCGCGCTTGCAGGCGTCGATCGCCGGCTTCAGCCGGCGCAGGCCGGCCGTGCTGTCCATGAAGCGCTCGCGCTGCGGGTCCGCCTTCAGGCTCGCCGCGTGCTTCGTCTCGGCCAGGCGCTGCGCATTGGCAAGCCGCTCGCTGCTCATCGGGTGGGTGGCGAACATGGTCTCCAGCAGCGACGGCGTTTCCTTCGACTCGCGCACCAGCAGCGACTGCAGCTGCACCATGCCGCTGGCCGGGTAACCAGCCCTGACCATGTAGTCCTGGCCGAGCGCGTCGGCCTCGCGCTCGTTGTCGCGCGAGTATGAAGCGAGCAGCGCGCTGGCGCCGATCTGGCCGCCGGCCGCCGCCAGCCCGCCCCACGACGAGTCGGCGACCGAGGCGGCGACCGCCAGGCCGACCACCGCCGCCTGCGCCAGCATCGCCTGCCCTTGACGCTGCGCGGCGTGGCGCGCGTTGACATGGCCCATCTCGTGGCCGAGCAGCGCCGCCAGCTCGGCCTCGTTGTCCAGCTCGGTGACGATGCCGCGGGTGACGCCCATCGCCCCGCCCGGAAACGCGTAGGCGTTGATGTAGTTGGCGTTGAGCACGCGGTACGAGTACGGCATGTCGGGCCGCTGCGTCAGCTCGTCCATGCGGCTGCCGAGGCCGGACACGTAGCGGTTGGCGGCCTCGTCCTGTATGGCACCCATGTCCTGCGAGAACTGGTGCGGCGCGACCTGCCGGTCGACCTGCCTCTCCTCCTCCTCGGTCATGCCGACCAGGATCCGCTCGCCGGTCACCGGCGAGGTGGCGCAGCCGGCCAGCCCTGCCGCCGCCGCGCCGGCGCCGAACAGCCACAGCGCGTCGCGGCGCGTCAGGCGGTTGCGCCGCAGTCGCCGCGAGAACGCGTCGTGGTCCATCGTGATCGCCGCGTGCAGCAGATCGTCAGGCCGACCCGCCGCGGCGCGCCGGCGCACCGCACCACTTCCGCGGCAGCACCTCGGCCGGCAGCTCGGCCTCGTCCCAGTAGCCGATCAGCACGCCCTTGCGTTCCGAGCCGCCGCGCCGCGCCTCGATCTGCGCATCGGAGACCGTCGTGCGCTGCGACTGCCGGCGCGCCCAGCGGTTCAGCTGCCCGAACAGCCGCTCGCGCTGCGCCGCATACGCCGGGTCGGCGCCGAGATCGACCAGCTCGTGCGGATCGGCGGCCAGGTCGAACAGCATCGGCCGCATGCCCTCGGCATGGACGAGCTTGTAGCGCTCGTCGCGCACCATGAAGGCGCGGGCGTCGATCGGCGCCACACCGAGCGCCTCGGCCGCCGGGGTCATCGAGTAGTCGTACTCGCTGATCGCCGCCTCGCGCCAGCGCGCCGGCGGCCGCCCGTGCAGCCACGGCCGCAGCGAACGACCCTCGAGGATGTGCGCCGGCACCTCGCCGCCGGCGAACTCGACGAAGGTCGGCGCCAGGTCGATGCTCTCGACCAGCACGTCGCAGACCGTGCCGCGGCCGGCATCGGCCTCGCGCGACGGGTCGACGACGATCAGCGGGATCTTCACCGACGGGTCGTGGAACAGGTCCTTCTCGCCGAGCCAGTGGTCGCCGAGGTAGTCGCCGTGGTCGGAGGTGAAGACGATCAGCGTCGACTCCAGCAGGCCGCGCGCGCGCAGGCCCTCCAGCAGCACGCCGATCGCGTCGTCGATCTGCGCCACCAGCCCCATGTAGGCCGGGATCACCGCCGCGCGTACTTCGTCGCGCGAGAAGGCGCGCGACACGCGCAGCCTCATGAACTCGCGGTACAGCGGGTGCGGGTCGCGCTGCTCGTCCGGGCTGCGCACCGCCGGCGGCACGTCGGCCGCCGTGTACATCGCGTGGTACGGCGCCGGCGCGATGCACGGCCAGTGCGGCTTGATGTAGGACAGGTGCAGGCACCACGGCTCGCCGCCCGCCTGGTCGACGAAGTCGAGCGCCCGCCGGGTCATGTACGGCGTCTCGGAGTGCTCGGCCCGCACCCGCGCCGGCCGGCTGCTGTTGCGCAGCAACCAGCCCGAGAGCAGGTTGCCGTCCTCGTCGGCGGCGGCATTGGCCCAGTCGTCCCACGGGTTGTCGCCCTCGTAGCCCTGCGAGCGCAGCCAGGCGTTGTAGCGCGGCTCGCGCGGGTCGTAGCGGCCGTCCGGCCCGGCGCCGTGCAGGCCGTCGTCGCGCTCGTACGGGTCGAAGCCGCACTCGGCCACCCGCGCGCCGATCTGCGAGTCCGGGTCGATGCCCAGCCGCGCCATGCCCTCGACGTCGGCCGCCATGTGCGTCTTGCCGACCAGCGCCGTGCGCAAGCCGAGGGGGCGCAGGTGGTCGCCGAGCGTCGGCTCGCCGACCTTCAGTGGGAAGTTGTTCCACGCCGCGCCGTGCGAGTCGACGTAGCGGCCGGTGTAGAAGCTCATCCGCGACGAGCCGCAGATCGGGCTCTGGCAGTAGGCGCGCGAGAACAGCACGCCGCGCGCGGCCAGTGCGTCGATGTGCGGCGTGCGCAGCCGCGGGTGGCCGGTGCACGACAGGTAGTCCCAGCGCAACTGGTCGCACATCACGAACAGGATGTTGCGACGGTCGCGCCTCATGCGTCGCCCCCGGCGGCGCGTCGCAGCGTTCCTGCCGACCGCGCGAGCTTCACTGCTGCTGGATGCCGGCTGCCTTGATGACCGGCTCCCACTTGGCGCGGAAGGCGGCGATCATCTTCGCCGTGGCCTCCGGCCCGGCGGCTACCGGGTCCATGGCGGCATCGCGGAACTTCTTCTGCACCTCCGGCGACTTCATGATCGCCTCGATCGCGTTGCCCAGCTCGCGCACCCGCGCCGCCGGCATCGATGCGGGCGCGAAGAAGACGTTCCAGCCGTCGGCCACCACGTTCAGCCCCGACTCCTTCAGCGTCGGCACCTGCGGCAGTTCCGGCGCGCGCTTCTCGCCGCCGATGGCAAGAATGCGCAGCTTGCCGGCCTCGTGCTGCGGAATCAGCGTGTCGAGCGTGTCGATCGCCACCGGGATCTGCCCGCCGAGCAGATCGGTGAGCAACGGCGCCGAGCCGCGGTAGCCGACGACCTCGGGCCTGACCTTCGCCGCTTCCGCCACCATCAGGGCGAAGAAGTGCGGCAGGCTGCCGGTGGCCGGCACGCCGAAGTTGGCCTTCTCCGGGTTGGCGCGCAGCCAGGCCAGCAGGTGGCCGAACTCCTTGACCGGCACCGCCGCGCCCACGGCGATGCCGAACTCGTAGCGCGAGACCTGCGCCACCGGCACGAAGTCGGTCGCCGGGTCGTAGCCGACGTTCTTGAACACCAGCGGCGCGACGACGTTGACCGCCGGGTTGCCGATCATCAGCGCCGTCTCGTTCGCCGGCGTGGCCTTGAACGACTGCGCCGCCACCCGGCCGCCGGCGCCGGTCTTGTTCTCGACGATCACCGTCGTGCCGTAGCGCTCTCGCATCGCATCGGCGACCAGCCGCGCCGCCTTGTCCGAGGCGCCGCCGGGCGGATAGCCGACGATGAACTTGATCGGGCCGTCGATCTTCTGCGCCTGCGCGGCGGCGGCGGCAAGCAGCAGCGCGCAGGCAGCGACGATCAGTCTTCCGAGTTGCAGCATGGTCTCCCCCGCAGGCTGTGCCGACCGCGACCGATTGCCGCGCCCCGCGGCCCGATTCTGCCGCAGCCGCCGGGTCGACGGGCCGCCGCCGCCGGTCGTATCCTGCGCCGGTCCACGCCGCCGCCGTGCCGCCATGACCCAGCGCCTGCAACGCCTGCTCGACAACAACCGCATCTGGGCCCGGCACGAGGCCGAGCGCGACCCCGGCTACTTCTCCAAGCTGCTCGACCAGCAGGCGCCCGAGTACCTGTGGATCGGCTGCTCCGACAGCCGCGTGCCGGCCAACCAGATCACCGGCCTGGCGCCCGGCGAGGTGTTCGTCCACCGCAACGTCGGCAACCTGGTCGTGCACACCGACCTGAACTGCCTGGCGGTGATCGACTTCGCGGTCGACCTGCTGCACGTCAGGCACGTGATCGTCGTCGGCCACCACGGCTGCAGCGGCGTGCGGATGGCGCTGCGGCGCTCGGCCGGCGGGCTGGCCGAGCACTGGCTGCGCCACCTGCAGGACGTGCAGGGCAAGCACGCGACCCTGGTCGACTCGGTCGCCGACGCGGAGCAGAAGGTCAACCTGCTGGCCGAACTGAACGTGCTCGAGCAGGCCAGCAACGTCTGCGAGTCGACGATCGTCCGCGAGGCGTGGCGGCAGCACGCCGACCTCACCGTGAGCGGCTGGATCTACTCGCTGCGCGACGGCCTGCTGATCGACCTCGGCTTCAACGTCGACGGCCGCACCGACCTGGCGGCGGCGCGCGCGGGTTCGCTGGCTGTCATCCGCTCGCGCTACGGCCGCTGAGGCACCGGGCAGACGCCGGAATGTGCGGCCGCTACGACCTGTCCGACAACCCGGCGGCGATCCGCGCCAAGTTTCACGTGCCGGCGGTGCCGGAGTTCGCACCGAACATGGACTGGCGGCCGACCGACAGCGCGCCGATCGTGCGCCTGGCCGCCGACGGCAGCCGCGAGTGCGCGCTCGCACGGTGGGGCCTGGTGCCGGGCTGGGCGCCGGACCTGAAGTTCGGCAGCCGCTGCATCAACGCGCGCGCCGAGACGGTGGCAAAGCTGCCGGCGTTCCGCAGCGCTTTCCGCAAGCGCCGCTGCCTGGTACCGGTGAACGCCTTCTTCGAGTGGAGCGGCGAGAAGGGTCACCGGCTGAAATGGCGGATCACCCTGCGCGACGAGCCGCTGTTCGCGCTCGCCGGCCTGTGGGAGTGGTGGCAGGAGCCGCAGAGCGGCGAGGGCGTGGCCAGCTACACCATCGTCACCTGCGAAGCCAACGCCGCGATCGCGCCGCTGCACGACCGCATGCCGGTGATCGTG
>JBHJND010000398.1:0-3907 GCA_048497655.1 Caballeronia novacaledonica | reverse complement strand
GCTGGTCTATGCCGGCAGCGGCATGGGCAACCTGGGCGGCACCGGCAGCCAGCCGGTGGCGGCGCACGGGCGGCCGCACAGCCTGCTGCTGACGCTGCCGCCGCTGGCGACGCTGGTCTTCAAGCACGAAGCGGCGTGACGGGCGCTACCGCGGCGTTGCCGTCGGAGATCGTCCTTGCGCGTGACGACGAATCATGATCCTGACCGGTGACATCGGCGGCACCAAGACGCTGCTTGCCCTGCACGACGACGACGGCGCGATCGTCGCCAGCCGCCGCTATCCGTCGCGTGACGCGGCGACCTTCGAGGCGCTGGTGGCGCGCTTCCTCGACGAGACTGCCGCAAGGCCGCAGCTGGCCTGCTTCGGCGTTGCCGGGCCGGTGCTCGGCGCGCGGGTCAAGGTGACCCACCTGCCATGGCAGATCGACGCCGTTGCGCTGGCGGCGCGCTTCGGCATCGAGCGTGTGGACCTGCTGAACGACTTCGCCGCCGCCGCGCAAGGCATCGTCGCGCTGACGCCGGCCGACCTCGTCACGCTGCAGGCCGGCGAACCGCTCCCCGAGCGGCCGAAGCTCGTCATCGGCGCCGGCACCGGCCTGGGCATCGCCTACGTGATGGGAGACACCGTGCTGTCCGGCGAAGGCGGGCACGCGGCCTTCGCCCCTGCCGATCCCGCGCAGGACGCGCTGTGGCGATGGTTGCACGGGCGTGTCGGCCGCGTGCAGGTCGAGCACGTGGTCAGCGGTCGCGGCATCGCCCACATCTACGAGTTCCTTCTCGAGCAGTCGGCCGGCAAGGAGCCGCCGGCCGCGCGCGCCGCCCTCGCCGCCGACGATCCGACCGCCGCCATCGGCAGGCAGGCGCTCGAGCGGGGAGACGTCCTATCCCTCGCCGCGATCGACCTGTTCCTCTCCTGCTACGGCGCGCTGGCCGGCGACCAGGCGCTGACGGTGCTGGCGCGAGGCGGCGTCTACGTCACCGGCGGCATCGCGCCCAGGCTGCTGGCCAGGTTCGAGCAGGGCGGCTTCCTCGCGGGCTTCAACGGCAAGGGTTCGTACGCTCACCTGACGCACGCCTGCCCGGTGCACGTGGTGACAAACCCCGACCTGCCATTGCTCGGCGCGGCCCGTTACGCCGCGAGGTCGTTGACCTCGGTATAAGGGTGCATTGCGCGTTCGTGCTCCAATAAGCGCAGATCGCAGGAGGAAGTGATGGCCACACGCAAGACCGCAACCAAGGCCCCGGCCACCAAGGCAACCAGGCCCGCCGCGAAGGCGGAAGGCAAGTCCGTGACCAAGGCACCCGCGCGCCCCGCCCCGGCGGCGGCAAAGACGTCGCGTGCCGCGGTCGCCGCGAAACCCGCCGTTGCGCCGGCGCCTGCCGAGGCGCCGAAGAAGGCCAGGCCGCTCGAGGTTCCGTCGGGCGAAGCCCGCTATCGGTGGATCGCACGCGCCGCCTACCTGCGCGCTGAAGGGCGCGGCTTCGCGCCGGGCCAGGAGATCGACGACTGGCTGGCCGCCGAGGCGGAGTTCCTTGCCATCCACGGCATCGGATAGCGCCAGCGTCTTCGCCGCCCGAAGGAGCAGCCGCCGGACGCGGTCCTGTCGGATCACGGCCGCTGCGGCTGTCGGTTTGCACGTAAGGCATGCACGCAAGGCCGCAGCGGGTCGACTCAGTAGCATTTGACTTTCCGAGTTGGCCGCGGCCGTAGGCCGCACGCCGATCAGGGAAGGCCGTGCGCCTGCGCCGTCGCGCGCACGAACCGACTCCCCCCCGCCCAAGCTCGTGCAACGAGCGCCCCGATGGATCCCCTGCAGTTTCTTCCCGCATGGCCCCCGGATGCGACGCCGCTCGGCTGGGTCTCCGTGCTGCTGCTGGCAGCGATCGTCGCCGGCGAGAGCGTGCGCCGCTTCCTGCGCGTCTCGCGCGTCATCGGCTACCTCGCCGTCGGCGCCCTGCTCGGCCCGGCTGCCGCCGGCGTAATCGACGCCGGCACCGCCGGCCAGCTGCGCATCTTCGTCGACATCGCGGTCGGCATGCTGCTGTTCGAGCTCGGCCAGCGGGTCGACCTGAGCTGGCTGCGACGCAATCCGTGGTTGCTCGCCGCCAGCATCCTCGAAGCTGCGCTGACCTTCACGCTGGTCTACGTAGCGATGACCTGGTTCGGCATCCGCCCGCTGACGGCCGCGGCGGCGGCGCTGCTGGCAATGGCGACTTCGCCGGCGGTGGTGATGACGGTGATCAAGGACCTGCGCGCGCAGGGCCAGGTGACCGAGCGCGTGATGCTGTTCACGGCGCTGAACACGGCCTTTGCGGTGATCGGGCTGGCGCTGACGGTGGGCCTGCTGGACGACCAGAGCGACCGGCCGCTGGCGACGATGATCCTGCATCCGCTGTACCTGGTCGGCGGATCGCTGCTGCTTGCCGGCGTGCTGGCGATGGTGATGCTGAGCCTGCTGCGGCTGTTCGGCCGCCGGCCCGCGTTCCAGTTCTCGGCCACCGTGTCGCTGGTGCTGCTGACGGTCGCCGCCGCCACCATGCTGAAGCTGTCGGTGCCGCTGGCGCTGCTGCTGCTCGGCATGTTCGGACGGCTGTTCGACTACGAGCGGCACTTCGTCTCGCTGAAGTTCGGCGAGACCGCGATGCTGTTCATCGTGCTGCTGTTTGCGCTCGCCGGTGCCAGCCTGGAGTTCACCGGCTGGTCGACCGCCCTGCCGCTGGCGCTCGCCTTCGTCGGCGCGCGGCTGCTCGGCAAGGCAGTGCCGGTCCTGCTGCTGTCGAACGTCAGCGGCCTGGCGCTGCGCAAGTCGTTGCTGGTGAGTCTGGGGCTGATGCCGATGTCCGCGCTGTCGCTGCTGATGCTTCATGAACTGATGCGAAGGTCGCCGGCGCTGGCGGGCGAAATCGGCCCGGCGATGTTCCTCGCCATCGCGCTGCTGGCCTTCGCCGGCCCGCTGGCGCTCGAGTTCACGCTGCGCCGCTGCAGCGAAGCGGCGGAGGAAGCGCCATGAGCGACATGGATTTCGGCACCTCCAAGGCGCTCACCATGGGGATCGAGCTGGAGCTGCAGATCCTGAACCGGCGCGACTGCGACCTCACCCACGGCGCCGCCGACCTGATCCGCATCCTCGAGCGCAGCGGCCATCCGGGCGACATCAAGCCCGAGATCACCGAGAGCATGATCGAGATCAGCACCGGCATCCACGAGCGCTACGACACCGCGCTGGCCGAGCTGCGGGCGATCCGCGACGCGCTGGTCGGCGCGGCCATGAGGCTGAACCTGCTGGTAACCGGCGGCGGCGCGCATCCGTTCCAGCGCTGGAACGAGCGGCAGATCTTCGACAAGCCTCGCTTCCGGCAGATCAGCGCGCTGTACGGCTACCTTGCCAAGCAGTTCACCATCTTCGGCCAGCACGTGCACATCGGCTGCCCCGACGGCGACACCGCGATGTACCTGACGCACGCGATGAGCCGCTACGTCCCGCACTTCATCGCGCTGGCCGCCTCGTCGCCGTTCCACCAGGGCACCGATACCTCGTTCGACTCCTCTCGGCTGAACGCCGTCTACGCCTTCCCGCTGTCGGGCCGCGCGCCGGTGCTCGACCGCTGGAGCGACTTCGTCGCCTACTTCGAGAAGATGCGTGCCACGCGCGTCGTCGAGAGCATGAAGGACTTCTACTGGGACATCCGGCCCAAGCCGGAGTACGGCACGATCGAGGTGCGCGTTTTCGACACGCCGCTTACCGTCGAGAAGGCCGCCGCGCTGGCCGCCTACGTGCAGGCGCTGGCCCGCTACCTGCTCGCCGAGCGGCCGGTGACGGTGCACGAGGATATGTACCTCGCCTACACCTACAACCGTTTCCAGGCCTGCCGCTTCGGGCTCGCCGGGCTGCTGATCGACCCGGCA
>JBHJND010000397.1:0-2060 GCA_048497655.1 Caballeronia novacaledonica | reverse complement strand
GCGCCTCGCGCACCGCCGGCGAGTCGGTCTCGCGCCAGCGTCGCTCCAGGTTCGGCAGCACACCCTCGAACGGGTGTCGGCGCGTCACCTTGCGGCCGCGCTCGCTGCTGTAGGTGAAGGCCACCGCCTCCTCGCCGGTTCCGTGCAGCACCTGCCGGCGGAACGCCTCGGGCAGCTCGCCGAAGGGCCGCTCGAGGTCGACCGCCGCGTGGCGCGCCAGCGAGGTCAGCAGCTGGAAGTAGTAGCCGTTGCGGCGGTCCCAGCCGGGGATGGCGCCGGCGGCGAGCGACAGCTCCGGGTGCTCGACGACGCGCCCCTCGTCGAAGTAGTCGACTCGACCGAGGCCGTCGCAGTTCGGGCAGGCGCCGCTCGGGCTGTTGAACGAGAACAGGCGCGGCTCCAGGTCGGGCGCCGAATACGAACAGACCGGGCAGGCGTGGCGGCTGGAGAACAGCTGCTCGCTGCCGTTGTCGGTGTCGAGCAGCAGGGCGCGGCCGTCGGCGACCCGCAGCGCGGTCTCGAAGGACTCGGCGAAGCGTCCCCTCGCCTCGGGCCTCACCTTCAGCCGGTCGACCACCACGTCGATCGAGTGCTTCTCGGTGCGCGCCAGCTTCGGCAGGTCGCTCAGCTCGGCGATCGCGCCGTCGACGCGCAGCCGCACGAAGCCCTGCACCTGCAGGTCGGCGAGCAGCTCGGCGAACTCGCCCTTGCGGCCGCGCACCAGCGGCGCCAGCACGATCACCCGCGAGTCGGCCGGCAGGACCAGCGCCGCGTCGACCATCTGCGCCACGCTCTGCGCGGCGAGCGGCTGCTGCGGGTGGTCCGGGCAGTGCGGCGCGCCGGCGCGGGCGAACAGCAGGCGCAGGTAGTCGTGGACCTCGGTGACGGTGCCGACCGTCGAGCGGGGGTTGTGCAGGCCGGCCTTCTGCTCGATGGCGATGGCGGGCGACAGGCCCTCGATCAGGTCGACGTCGGGCTTCTCCATCAGCTGCAGGAACTGCCGCGCATAGGTCGACAGCGACTCGACGTAGCGCCGCTGCCCCTCGGCATACAGCGTGTCGAAGGCGAGCGAGCTCTTGCCGGAGCCGGACAGCCCGGTGACGACGATCAGCCGGCCGCGCGGCAGGTCGAGGTCGACGTTCTTCAGGTTGTGCGTGCGGGCGCCGCGGATGCGCAGGCAGTCCATCGTGCGGGGCGAAGGAGGGCAACTTGTTACTATAGCCACGCACTCCTGGTGCATGCCAATGCGCCGGTGCGCAGCGGCCGCGGACGGCACCGGCCGGCCGCCGTGTCCCCACCCTCCCGATGAGAGATGCCAACCGGATGTCAGCGGCCGAGATCCGCGCCAGCGTCGCGCTGGCGTCGATCTTCGCGCTGCGCATGCTCGGCCTGTTCCTGATCCTGCCGGTGTTCGCCGTGCACGCGCGCGGCATGCCCGGCGGCGACGACGCGCTGCTGGTCGGCATCGCGCTGGGCATCTACGGCCTGACGCAGGGGGTGCTGCAGATCCCGATGGGGGCGGCGAGCGACCGCTTCGGCCGCAAGCAGGTGATAGTCGCCGGGCTGGTCGTCTTCGCGCTGGGCAGCTTCCTCGCTGCCGTCGCCGACGACATCTTCTGGGTGATCGTCGGCCGCGCCCTGCAGGGCGCCGGCGCGATCTCGGCCGCGGTGACGGCCTTCATCGCCGACAGCACGCGCGAGCAGCACCGCACCAAGGCGATGGCGCTGGTCGGCGCCTCGATCGGCCTGACCTTCGCGGTATCGCTGGTTGCGGCGCCGGTGCTGTACGCGGCCATCGGCATGGGCGGCCTGTTCGGCATGACCGGGCTGCTGGCCCTGGCCGGCATCGCGGTGGTGCTGTGGATCGTGCCGCCGGCGCCGCCGAAGATCGAGCACGAGGACGTCGCGCACTGGCGCGGGGTCGCGCTCGACCCGCAGCTGCTGCGGCTGAATGCCGGCATCTTCACGCTGCACGCGGTGCAGATGGCGATGTTCGTCGTCGTTCCGGTGCTGCTGGTCGAGCTCGGGCTGCCGCTGCCGGCGCACTGGAAGGTCTACCT
>JBHJND010000396.1:0-8211 GCA_048497655.1 Caballeronia novacaledonica | reverse complement strand
GCGGCGAGCCGCCTGGATGCCGACGACGGCCGTCTGCTGCTGGAACTGACCGAAGTCGAGCAGCAGCTGCGGGTTTCCCGCGAGGACCGCCGGCTCAACCTGTCGGAAGCCAACCGCCAGCTGCTGCGCAACCTGGCGCACGAGGTCCGCAATCCGCTCGGCGGAATCCGCGGCGCCGCGCAGCTGCTCGAGCGCGAACTGCCGCTCGGCGAGCAGCGCGAGTACACGAGGGTGATCATCGCCGAGGCCGACCGTCTGCAGGCGCTGGTCGATCGCCTGCTTGCGCCGCACCGCGTGCCGCGGGTGGTGTCGGAGTACAGCGTGCACGAGATCTGCGAGCGGGTGCGCGCCGTGATCCTGGCCGAGTTCCCCAACGGCCTGGAAGTCCAGCGCGACTACGACGCCTCAATGCCAGGCGGCCGCGGCGACAAGGAGCAGCTCATCCAGGCGGTGCTGAACATCGTGCGCAACGCGGCGCAGGCGCTGGCCGGCCGCATTGCCGACGGCGACGCGCAGATCGTGCTGCGTACGCGGGTCGCCCGCCACGTGACGATCGCGCGCCGCCACGTTCGGCTGGCCGCCGAACTGACGGTGATCGACAACGGGCCAGGGGTTCCGGAGGAACTGAAGGACCGCATCTTCTTTCCGCTCGTCTCGGGGCGCGAGGACGGCACGGGGCTGGGGCTGACGCTGGCCCAGGCCTTCATCCTCGCCAACGACGGCAGCATCGAGTTCGACTCCAAGCCGGGGCGTACGGCGTTCCGGATCCTGTTGCCCCTGACATGAAACCGATCTGGATAGTCGACGACGACCGCTCGATCCGCTGGGTGCTGGAAAAGGCGCTCGGACGGCAGAACATCCCTTGCCGCGCCTTCGGCTCGGCCAGGGAGGTGCTCGCCGAGCTGGAGCGCGACCAGCCGCAGGTGCTGGTGTCCGACGTGCGCATGGCCGGGCTCGACGGCATCGAGCTGCTGCGCACGGTCAAGCGCAAGCACCCGGCGCTGCCGGTGATCATCATGACCGCCTACGCCGACCTCGACAGCGCGGTGTCGGCCTTCCAGAGCGGCGCCTTCGAGTACCTGCCGAAGCCGTTCGACGTCGACCGCGCGGTCGAGCTGATCCAGCGGGCGGTCGACGAGAGCGTGCGCGAATCCGGCGAGGAAGAGGCAGCCACGCTGACGCCGGAGATCCTCGGCCAGGCGCCGGCGATGCAGGAGGTGTTCCGCGCTATCGGCCGGCTGTCGCAGTCGACCGTCACGGTGCTCATCACCGGCGAGTCCGGCAGCGGCAAGGAGGTGGTGGCGCGCGCGCTGCACAAGCACAGCGCGCGGGCCGGCAAGCCCTTCATCGCGCTGAACATGGCGGCGATCCCGCGCGACCTGCTCGAAAGCGAGCTGTTCGGCCACGAGCGCGGCGCCTTCACCGGCGCGCAGGCGATGCGCCGCGGCCGCTTCGAGCAGGCCGAGGGCGGCACGCTGTTCCTCGACGAGATCGGCGACATGCCGGCCGAGCTGCAGACGCGTCTGCTGCGCGTGCTGTCCGACGGCTTCTACTACCGCGTCGGCGGCCAGCAGCCGATCAAGGCCGATGCGCGGGTGATTGCCGCCACCCACCAGAACCTCGAGGAGCGGGTCCGCCAGGGACTGTTTCGCGAGGACCTCTATCACCGCCTTAACGTCATCCGCCTGCGCCTGCCGCCGCTGCGCGAGCGGCGCGAGGACATCGCGCTGCTGGCGCGGCACTTCCTCGGCAAGAGCGCGCGCGAACTCGGGGTCGAGCCGAAGCGGCTGTCGCCGGAGGCGCTGCGTTTCATCGAGCAGATGCCGCTGCCGGGCAACGTGCGCCAGCTGGAAAACCTTTGCCACTGGCTGACCGTGCTGGCGCCGGCGCAGGTGGTCAAGGTCGAGGACCTGCCGCTGGAACTGCGCGAGCCGGCGGTGCCGCCGGCGCCGGCGGTGGCCGAGGCGGCCGAGCCGACGCGCGCCGCGTCGGCGGCAGCCGCGGCTGTGGCGCCGTCCGGCGATTGGGCCGGCCTGCTGGGGCAGGAGGTCGAGCGAAGGCTGCGCGGCGGCGAGCAGGGCCTGATGGACGCGATCACCCGCCGCTTCGAGGCGACCGTGATCGGCACCGCGTTGCGCCTGACGCACGGCCGGCGCATCGAGGCGGCGACCAAGCTCGGCCTCGGACGCAACACGATCACCCGCAAGATCCAGGAATTGCGCCTCGAGGAGGATTGAGGCGCCCGGTGTTGCCACCGGCCGCGGCCGTGCCGGGGCGGCAGCGGCGATGGGCCGCGCGTCGTGCCCGTGGGCCGCGCGGCGCGGTTGCCCGTTGTCGGAGCACCGCGTTTCTGTAAGCTCGGCTCCCGGTTTTCGACGGCGGCCGCATCCGGGGCTGCCCCGACGCCGACAGCAGGCGGGCCACCGACGATCGCGATGAGCATGGAGACGCTGCGCACGAACGACGACCCGGCGCGTGCCGGGAACGTGCTGGCGCGCCGCCGGTCGGACGGCGCGGCCGCGCGCTGGCGGTGGCCGGTGCTCGGCCGGCTCGAACGGATCGGCATAGGGTTGATCGCCGCCGTGCTGCTGGTCACGGTGGCGGCCGAAGTCACCGAATGGCTGTCGCCGGACGCGCTCGGCCACCTGCTGGGCGGAGCCGAGTCCGGCCTGCACCGCGCACTGCACCTCGTCCAGATAGCCGCCGCGGTGACGCTGCTGTCGGGAGTCGCACTCTGGCTCTTGCACGGCGGGCGCGACGCCGCCGAGGCGGTCGAGCGTGCCTCGGCCATCGAGAGCGCCATCGAGTCGATGAGCGCCGGGCTGGCGATCTACGACCGCGACGACCGGCTGATCGAGTGCAACGAGGCGTATCGCCGGCTGTATCCGGAGGTGCGCGACCTGCTGCGGCCGGGCGTGCTGCACGAGGACCTGCTGCGCGCCTTCTACCCCGCGGCGCCGGCCACTCTGGTCGCCGGGCGCACGGTCGAGCAGTACATCGGCGAGACGCTTCGCCGCCGTCAACTCGACGTGCCGTTCACCGACCGCGTGCGCTTCCTGCACGGGCAGTGGGTGATGATGAGCGACTGCCGCACCGCCGACGGCGGCATGATCTGCCTGCGCAGCGTGCTGTCCGAGGCGGAGTTGCACTCGGTGGCCATCAGCCGCCAGCGGCGGGCGATGGAGGACTTGGCCGACCTGACGCACGACGGCTTCTGGCGAGTCGACGCCGCCGAGCGGCTGGTCGAGCTCTCGCCGGCCGCGGCCGCGATGGTCGGCAGGCCGCGGGTCGAGCTTCTCGGCCGGATGCTCGAGGAACTGCAGGGCTTCTGGTCCGACGAGATGCAGCAGCAGGAGCTGGACGAGCACGTGCGGCGGCGCGAGCCGTTTCCCTGGTTTCGCTTTCGCCTCGAGCGCGCCGACGGCAAGACCACCTGGCTGGCCGTCTGCGGCAAGCCGATCGTCGACGGCAACGGCAGCTTCGGCGGCTACTACGGCGCGGTGCGAGACATCAGCGAGGCCGAGAGCACGATCCACGCGCTGCGCCGCGACGAGGAGCGGTTCCGCGCACTCGCCCGGCTGGTCACCGAGTGGTACTGGGAGACCGACGCCGGCCTGCGCTACACGCTGGTGCGCGGCAGTTCCGACTTCGACGAGGCGCTGATCGGCGACATGATCGGCAAGCCGTTCGGCCAGTCGGCGATCGGCCAGGTCGAGGATTCGGCTCGCCGCGCGGCTATCGCGGCGATGGAGCGCCGCGAGACGCTACAGCGCATGCCCCTGCGCGTGCGCTACGCCGACCGGCCCGACCGCGTCTTCGAGATCTCGGCCGAGCCCATGTTCCGCGGCGAAGCGTTCGTCGGCTACCGCGGCCTGTCGCTCGACGTTACCGAGCGCACGGCGCTGATCGACGGGCTGGTGGCCAGCGAGGCGCGCTTCCGCGCGCTGACCGAGCTGTCCTCCGACTGGTACTGGGAGATGGACGCCGATTTCCGATTCACCCGCATCGAGTACGGCGTCAAGGGGCCGAGCGCCGGCCTGATGCCTTCGGAGGAACTGATCGGGCGGCGGCGCTGGGAACTGGACCTCGCGCCGGTGCAGCCGCCGACCTGGGACGAGCACCGCGCGGTGCTGCTGGCAAGGCAGCCCTACCGCGATCTGCTGATGCGCAGCCGCGGCCGTGACGGGAGCGTCCACTACGTCGCCTCGAGCGGCGACCCGGTGTTCGACGCGCGCGGCACCTTCGTCGGCTACCGCGGCGTGTCGAAGGACGTCACCGACCAGGTGCGCGCAAAGGAAAGCATCGAGCGGCTGGCCAGGATCGACTCGCTCACCGAGCTGGCCAACCGCCACAGCTTCGACGAGCAGGCCCGTGCCGAACTGGCGCAGGCGCACGCGCAGGGCCGGCGCTGCGCGCTGCTGTTCATCGACCTCGACAACTTCCGCCTGCTGAACAACGGCTACGGCCACCGCGCCGGCGACGAGGTGCTGCGCACGGTGGCCGCCCGCCTGCAGAAGGAGATCCCGCCGCCGCGCCTGCTCGGCCGGCGCGGCGGCGACGAACTGGTCGCGCTTATCGGCGAGGTGCAGGAGCCCGAGTCGACGGTCGAACTGGCCCGCCGTCTGATCGGCGCGATCAGCGCGCCGATGCGCGTGCTGGGGCTCGACCTGGTGGTGACGCCGTCGATCGGCATCGGCTTCTTCCCGCAGGACGGGCTCGACCTCGAGGCGCTGGTCAACGCCGCCGATGCCGCGATGTACGAGGCCAAGGAGAGCGGGCGGGCGACCTATTCCCTGTACACGCCCGCGGTGGCGCGC
Organism: Caballeronia novacaledonica; assembly: GCA_048497655.1. Lineage (GTDB taxonomy): Bacteria > Pseudomonadota > Gammaproteobacteria > Burkholderiales > Burkholderiaceae_F > JADJWR01. Next base: position 3,394 of record JBHJND010000396.1, on the reverse strand, counting down.
CGCGTCGACCTGCGGCTGCGGCTGGAGCAGCGCCTGCGCAAGGCGATCGAGTCGCGCGAATTCATGCTCTACTTCCAGCCGACCGTATCGCTGGGCGACGGCGCCATCGTCGGCGCCGAGGTGCTGGTGCGCTGGACCGATGCCGAGGTCGGCGAGGTCTCACCGGCCGAGTTCATCCCGATCGCCGAGGAGAGCGGCCTGGTCATCGGGCTGGGCGAGTGGGTGCTGCGCGAGGCCTGCAAGGCGCGGCAGGCCTGGCGAGCGATGGGCCTGCAGATTCCGACCCTGGCGGTGAACATCGCCGGCGTGCACCTGCGCCAGCCGGGCTACGTCGAGACCCTGCTCGGCACGCTGCACGAGCACGGCGTGGCGCCGGACGAGGTGGAGATCGAGGTCACCGAGACCGGGCTGCTCGACACCTCGGCGACCGTTCGCGAGAACCTCCTGCAACTGCGGCAGGCCGGCGTGCGGCTGGCGCTGGACGACTTCGGCGTCGGCTTCTCCAGCCTCGCGCACCTGCGCGACCTGCCGATCCACCGCCTGAAGATCGACCGCAGCTTCACCGTCGAGTGCATGCGCGACGCGCGCACGCTGACCATCGTCAAGGCGGTCATCGAGATGGCGCGTGCGCTCGGCATCAGGATCACCGCCGAGGGCGTCGAGACGCGGGCGCAGCAGGACTGGATGCAGCAGCTCGGCTGCGACTCGGCGCAGGGCTACCTGTTCTCGCGGCCGCTGACGTCGGACGAGTTCGCGCGGATCTACGTCGAGCAGCGCGACACCGGGCAGCGGCGGTCACTGATGCACTGAGCGGCGCGCCGTCGACGCACGCGATGGCCCCGTAAAATCGCCGCTTCCCAACTTCGCTTCTGCCGCGGCTCCGACGCGGAGCAGTCGATGCTCGAACAACAGACCCTTTTCCCGACCAGCGACGGCGGCGAGGCACTGACGCTTGCCGCCTTCGCGCAGCGCGCCTATCTCGACTACGCGGTGAGCGTGGTCAAGGGGCGCGCGCTGCCCGACGTCGCCGACGGGCTGAAGCCGGTGCAGCGGCGCATCCTGTACGCGATGGACCAGATGGGCCTGGCGGCGAACGCCCGGCCGGTGAAGAGCGCGCGGGTGGTCGGCGACGTGCTCGGCAAGTTCCATCCGCACGGCGACACCGCCGCCTACGACGCGATGGTGCGCATGGCGCAGGACTTCTCGCTGCGCTATCCGCTGATCGACGGGCAGGGCAACTTCGGCTCGCGCGACGGCGACGGCGCGGCGGCGATGCGCTACACGGAGGCGCGGCTGACGCCGATCGCCAGGTTGCTGCTCGAAGAGCTCGACGAGGGCACGGTCGACTTCGGACCCAACTACGACGGCAGCCAGCAGGAGCCCAGGTGGCTGCCGGCGCGGCTGCCGTTCGTGCTGCTCAACGGCGCCTCCGGCATCGCGGTGGGCATGGCCACCGAGATTCCGTCGCACAACATCCACGAGGTGGTCGGCGCGCTGCAACTGGTGCTGAAGGATCCGCAGGCCTCGCTCGACGAACTGCTCGCCGTGCTGCCGGGGCCGGACTTCCCGGGTGGCGGGCAGCTCATCTCGGCCGCCGCCGACATCCGCGAGATCTACGCCAGCGGGCGAGGCAGCCTGAAGGCGCGCGCGCGCCTGCGTTTCGAGGAACTGGCGCGCGGCCAGTGGCAGCTGGTGGTCGACGAACTGCCGCCGGGGACCTCGGCGCAGAAGGTGCTCGAGGAAATCGAGGAACTGACCAACCCCAAGGTCAAGGCGGGCAAGAAGTCGCTGACCGCCGAGCAGCAGCAGCTCAAGCAGATCGTGCTGGCGCAGCTCGACTCGGTGCGCGACGAGTCCGGCAGGGACGCGGCGGTGCGGCTGGTGTTCGAGCCGCGCACCTCGAAGATCGACCGCGACGCATTCGTCACCGGGCTGCTGGCGCACACCAGCCTCGAGACCAACGTGCCGGTCAACCTGGTGATGATCGGCCGCGACGGCCGGCCGCGCTGCAAGCCGCTCGCCGAGATCCTCGCCGAGTGGATCGACTTCCGCGTCGACACGGTGCGCCGGCGCAGCACACACCGGCTGGCGAAGGTCGAGGACCGCATTCACATCCTCGAGGGCCGGCAGGCGGTGCTGCTCGCCATCGACAAGGTGATCGCGGTGATCCGGGCCTCGGACGAGCCGAAGTCGGACCTGATGCGCGAGTTCGGCCTGAGCGAGCGGCAGGCGGAGGACATCCTGGAGATCCGCCTGCGGCAGCTGGCGCGGCTGGAAGGCATCCGCATCGAGCAGGAACTGGCGCAGTTGCGCAAGGACCAGGCGGCGCTCGCCCGGCTGCTCGGCTCCGAGTCGGCGCTGCGGCGCCAGGTCGGCCGCGAGTTCGACGAGGACGCGAGGAAGTACGGCGACTCCCGTCGCACGCTGATCGAGACGGCCGAGCGCGCGGTGGCCGAGACGAAGGTGCTGGACGAGCCGGTGACGGTGATCGTCTCCGAAAAGGGCTTCGCCCGGGCGCGCTCGGGGCACGGCCACGACGCCGGGCAGTTCACCTTCAGGGCCGGCGACGCGCCGTACGGCGCCTACGAGTGCCGCACGGTCGATCACCTGATCGCCGTCGGCAGCAACGGGCGTGTCTACTCGGTGCCGGTCGCCTCGCTGCCGTCGGCGCGCGGCGACGGCTCGCCGGTCACCTCGCTGATCGACCTCGAGCCGGGCACGCGCCTGGTGGGCTACGTCGCCGGCGCCGCCGCGCAGCCGCTGCTGCTGGCGAGCACCGCCGGCACCGGCTTCGCCTGCTCGATCGGCGACATGGTCTCGCGGCTGAAGGCCGGCAAGCAGTTCATCAACGTCGACGCAGGCGCGGCGCCGCTGCGCCCGGCACTCGCCGAGCCGGCCGACGAGCGCATCGCCTGCGTGTCGGAGAAGGGCCGCCTGCTGGTGTTCGCTGCCGGCGAGATCAAGTCGCTTACCGGCGGCGGGCGCGGGGTGATCCTGATGGGGCTCGACGCCGGCGAGAAGCTGGTGGCCGCCACGCCGTGCGGCGAGGCCGGGGTGATCGTCGAGGGGCAGGGAAGGGGCGGCAAGGCGGTTCGCATCCAGCTGCGCGGCCGCGAGCTGCAGGCGCACGCCGGCCACCGCGCGCGCAAGGGAATCCTGGTCACGCCGCGGGTCAAGCCGGTCGCCCTGCACAAGCCGGCGTCGGCGCCGGCGGCCGGATGAGGCGGCGCGCCCGGCGGCTGCTGGCGGCTGTTGCCCTGGCGCTGGTCGGCGGCGGCGCGCATGCCGCGCCCGTTCGGCGCGTTCTTCCGCTGGCAGCGCGAGCGCGCCTCGCTCGAGATCCCGCCGCCGAAATTGGACCTGTCGGCGCTGGTGCCGGACCTCGCCTTCCGCG
>JBHJND010000395.1:0-5096 GCA_048497655.1 Caballeronia novacaledonica | reverse complement strand
GCCGCCGAGGATCATCAGGCCGGCGACGATGCCGCCGACGAACAGGTACAGCGGGATCTCCCAGCTCCAGACCGCCAGGTGCGGGTCGACCAGCGGGTTGTGGCGGGTGGTCGTGAACTCGAGCATGGCGGCCCCGTTACGTGAGGTAGTAGACGCGTGGCCTGGTGCCCGCCTCGGGCAGCAGCGTGTGCCACTTGCGCGTGCGAAGCAGCGTGGCCACCGTGCTCCCCGGATCCTCCAGGTCGCCGAAGTACATGCAGTGCGTCGGGCAGACCGACACGCAGGCCGGGTCCTTGCCTTCCTTGACCCGGTGGTCGCAGAAGGTGCACTTGTCGGCGTATCCCTTCGGATTGACGAACCGCGCGCCGTACGGGCAGGCCGACAGGCAGGCCTTGCAGCCGATGCAGCGGTTGGCCGTGACCTTGACGATGCCGCCGAGGTCGGAGACGTGGCTGGCGCCGGTCGGGCAGCAGTGCACGCACGGCGGGTTGGCGCAGTGGTTGCAGCGCTCGCTGCGGATCTCCATCGTCAGGCTCGGGAACTCGCCACGCACCTCGGTGGCGATCCAGTCGCGCGCGTAGCCCTGCGGGACCTCGTTCTCCGTCTGGCAGGCGACCACGCAATCCATGCAGCCGACGCACTTGCGGGTGTCGATGACCATTCCAAAGCGCGCCATGGTCAGCCCTCCTTGACGAAGGTGACGAAGTTGCTGTGGATGCTGGTGCCTCCCATCAGCGGATCGACCTTGTAGCGGGTGGTCAGCTGCGCGGCGCTGGCGCCCTTCATGTAGGCGTGCCGGCGCATCGGGTTGGTGTGGCCGAAGCCGTAGACCATGTACACGGTGTCGGGCCGGATCCGCTGCGTCGCCTTGACGCGCACCCGCTGGCCGAGCACGCCGTCCTGGTTCTTCAGCTTCACGTACTCGCCGTTCTTGATGCCGAGCTTCGCCGCGGTGGCGCGGTTGACCCACACCTCGTTCTCGCGCATCAGGTCGGCGAGCAGCGGGTTGGACTGCGTGCGGCTGAAGGTGTGCACCGGGGCGCGCCCTGAGATCAGCGGGAAGAAGCCCTCCGGCGGCTTCTCCGGCGGGGTGTACCTGGGCACCGGGTCGAAGCCCTTCGCCTGCAGCTGATCCGACCAGAACTCGACCTTGCCCGACGGCGTGCCGAATTCGATCGGCGCGCCGTCGTCGACGTAGATCGGCTTCTTCGGCCCCATCAGGATGCCCTCGGCCTTCAGCTTCGCGTAGTCGAAGCCGGACTTCTCGACCCGGTAGGCGAGGTACTCCTCGATGTCCTTGAACGGCATCGCCTCGGGGATGCCGAGCTTCTCGGCCAGCTGCTTGGCGATCCACCACGCCGGCTTCTGGTCATGGGGCGGCGGCATCACCGGCTGGCGCAGCGCCACCCAGCCCTGCCGTCCCCAGCCGGCCACCAGCTCGTCGTGGCGCTCGAGGAAGGTGACCTCCGGCAGCACCACGTCGGCGTAGCCGGCGATCTCGCTCGGCATGGTGTCGACCACCACCAGCAGGTCGAGCCGGTCGATCGCCTTCAGCGTCTCGGCCTGGTTGGGGAAGGCGTGGATGATGTCGCTCGAATAGATCCACCAGCCCTTGATCGGATAGGGCTTGCCGGTGAGCGTGGTCTCGCGGATGCCGGTGGTCACCGCCTCGTGGGCGAACGGGTAGCGCTCGTAGTTCGGGTTGTCGGCGGCCGGCTTGTCGGAGACCGGGTACTTCGGCAGCGGGAAGCTCGCCAGCTTGACGCTGTTGTTGATGTAGATGCCGCCGCGGCGGCCCCAGTTGCCGAGCAGGGCGTTGAGCAGCGCGATCGCCCTGCTGCGCTGCGCGTCGTCGCCGTTCCAGTTCACGCGCCGGCCGGGGTGGACCAGCGCGTGCGGCCGGTGGCGGGCGAACTCGCGCGCGGTGACGCGGATCATCTGTGCATCGAGCCCGGTCTCGGCCGCCGCCCACTCGGGCGTGTAGCCCTTGATCTCGGCGGCGAACTTGTCGAACCCGTGGCCGTGCCTGCCGGCGAACTCGCGGTCGTACAGGCCCTCGGCCACCAGCACGTTCATCCACGCCAGCAGCAGCGCCAGGTCGGTGCCCGGCCGGATCGGCAGCCAGTGCCTGGCCTTGGCTGCCGCCACCGAGTAGCGCGGGTCGACGACGATGATCGGGATGCGCCGCTCGACCGCGTTGGCGAACTCCTGCACCTGCAGGTTGTGCATGTTCTCGCCGAGGTGCGAGCCGATCAGCACCAGGCAGTCGGTGTTCTCGATGTCGGTCGGCTCCGGCGAGCCGAGGTCGGTGCCCATGGTCAGCATGTAGCCGACGTCGCGTGGCCCGCGGCACTGGGCGAACGAGGCGCCGGCGAAGGCGGTGCAGCCGTAGCTCTTCATCACGTGCTGGATGAAGCGCACGCCGATGCCGTGGTTGAACATGGCGATCGACTCGGCGCCGTGCTCGGCCGTGATCTTCTTCATCTTGCCGGCGATGAAGTCCATCGCCTCGTCCCAGCCGACCGCCGCCCACTGCTCCTTGCCCCGCTCGCCCTTGCGCAGCAGCGGCTTCTGCAACCGGTCCGGGTCGTAGTAGGTGCCCACCGCGCCGGTGCCGCGCGGGCACAGCCGGCCGCGGCTTTGCGGGTCGAGCGGGTTGCCCTCGAACTTCCACAGCCTGCCGTCGCGGACCGAAGCGATGCCGCCGCAGCGCCAGAAGCACATCTCGCAGAAGGTCGGGGTGGTCTTCACCTCGCCGCCGGACCTGGCGGCCTGCGACAGCGGCGCGACCTGCGCGGCGACGGCGCCGGCGCCGAAACTGGCCGCCGAAATCTTGAGGAATCTCCTGCGTGAAAGTCGTTCCATGCTCATGCCCGTGGGAAGCCGCGTGCCGCGGCGCAACAGTCACGCGCATTCGACTCCTGATACCCCCCCCGGCATTTGACCGAGATCAGCAGTCGCCTCGCCTGGAACGGTCCGTCACATCTCGTTACGCCCGGCGCAACAGGGCTTTCCCCGAGAATCGCCGTCGTTCCACATGGTGATTGACTGCTGTCAAGGCGCCCCGCGCGGCGCCCCATAGCGTTCGCATCGTCGATGGGCAGATACCCCCCGGGGGTGGTCACGAGCCGGCCGGGGCGGATCCAGCGTCGATTGCCAACCTACGGAGCAACCCATGAGAGCACGCACCTCGATGTTCACGGCGGCGCTGGTCGCGGCCAGCCTGATGCTTCCCGGCCATGCGCTGGCGCAGAACTACCCGCCCTCGGTCGGCCAGCTGGTCGCGGCGACCAAGAAGCAGATCAGGACGATCAACATGGAGCAGTTCAAGGCGCTGCTCGACAGGAAGGAAGCCGGCCTGATCATCGACGTGCGCCAGGAGGACGAGTTCGCCGACGGCCACGTGCCGGGCGCCATCAACATCCCGCGCGGCCTGATCGAGTTCCGCATCTGGAAGTCGGTCGGCTTCCCGGACAAGACCGACATGAACAGGCAGATGACGCTGTACTGCCTGACCGGCGGCCGTTGCGCGCTGGCGACGAAGTCGCTGCAGGACCTCGGATTCACCAACGTCACCTCGGTCGACATGAAGTTCGAGGACTGGGTGAAGGCCGGCAACCCGGTGGTCAAGCCCAAGTAGCCCGGTCGGGCATCGGGCGACGTGGCGGGCGCGGCAGCCGGCCGTGCCCGCGACTGCCTCGCCCCTGACGGCGGCGCGCGCGCCGCCGTTCGGTCAGTAGCGCTCGTCCGGCTTCGACGTATCGACGTTGCGCCAGGCGGCGCGGAAGCGCTCCTCGACGGCGACCGCTTCCGCCGCACTCCTGCCGCGCCGCAGGCTCTCGGCGAGCCCGTACAGCGCCCAGCCGTTCTCCGGGTGCAGCTGCAGGTCCTCGCGGAAGGCCTGCTGCGCCTCGGCGGGGCGGCTCGCCAGAATCAGCGCCGCCCCCAGCGCCTGCCGCGCCGGCACCGCCCACGGCGGCGGTTCCTCGCTCTCCAGCGCGTCCTCCAATTCGACCGCCCGGCGCAGCGATTCGATGGCGGGCCGGTACTGCCGCTGCGCCAGCAGGATCTCGCCGCGCAGCGACGCCTCGGCCAGCGCCAGCAGCGCAGTCAGGTCATCGATGCCCTTCAGCGTCAAGTCCTTGAGCCCCGGATCGCGCGCCGCCGCCTGCAGCGCCGCCAGTTCCTTCGCCGCCGCTGCCGCCTTGCCGCTGCGGGCGAGCGCGATGCCGCGCGCGTAGTGGCGGATCGCCCGCGGATAGGCCGACGCATGAGCCGGCCACTGCGGCTCGGCGGCGGCGAGGATCTCCTGCCAGCGGGCGAAGCGCACCTGCGCCAGCCACGGCAGGGCGAGGAAGTAGTCGTTGCTGCCGCCGTTGCCGAACGGCTGCGCCGCGCTCGCCGCCTGCTCGCCGAGCCAGCGCGCCGCCGGCAGCGCGACCGCGGCATTGCCCTGCATCGCTGCCGAGGCCCACAGGAAGTGGTGGTGGTGCGACACCGGGCCGAGCGGCGCGTAGCCCTGCGCGCGCAGCTGCGCCTCGAGGTTGCGGTCGGCCTCGATCGCCTGCTGGTTCGAGCGCACCGCCTCCGCATAGCGGCCGACGCGGACGAAGATGTGCGACGGCATGTGCACCATGTGGCCGGCGTCCGGCGCCAGCGCGGCGAGCCGCTCGGCCGAGGCCAGCGCGCGCTGCGGCGTTTGCGAGGCCTCCAGCGCGTGGATCAGGAAGTGATTGGCGCCGGCGTGGTCCGGCGAGCGGGCCAGCACGCGCTCGAGCGTGTCGATCGCCTCCCTCGTGCCCTCGCGCGCCTGCGTGCCGTCGCGGCTCCACCACTGCCACGGCGACAGCATCATCAGCGCCTCGGCGTACAGCAGCGTGACCTCGTCGTCGTCGGGGAACTCGCGCGCCGCCTTCACCATCGCCCGCGCGGAGGCCACATCGAGCGGGTCGGCATCCCCGGGCGGCGGCGGCACCGCGCACACCGGCGACGGCGCGCTGTCGGTCGCCGCCGGCGGCGCGGCGGCGAGGTCGAGCCGCGCCGCCATCGCCTCGATCAGCGCCCGCTCCTTCGGCGTCACGCCGCCGGCGAGCGCC
>JBHJND010000394.1:0-2596 GCA_048497655.1 Caballeronia novacaledonica | reverse complement strand
TCGGGCGCGACGACCGCGCCGGGTGCCGGCCGCACTTCGCGCCAGTTGAACAGCGAACTCATGGTCTCCCCCTTCTCTGCGGGCCGCGGATGCAGCCGGGCGTCAGTCTAGGGGGAGCCGGCGCGAGGTGGCGCCGGGTCTTGCGTCAGGCGGAATGCAAAGCGCCCGTGCCGGCCAACCGGCACGGGCGCCCTGCCTGTCGAGCGGCCGCGTGGCCGGCCGCGGGCGCGCTCAGCTCACGCGGATCTGCACCTTGCGCGGCTGCGCGTGCTCGGCCTTCGGGATGCGCAGCTTCAGCACGCCGTGATTGAGCTCGGCGGCGATCTTCTCCGGATCGAGTTCCTTGCTCAGGGTGAACACGCGCCGGTAGCGCGGCACGCTGACCTCGGCGTGGTTGGCCTGCAGGCCCTCCGGCGTGGCCAGACCCACCTCGCCCTCGATGGTCAGCGTGTCGGCCTCCACCCGCAGGTTCAGCTGCTCCTTGCTCACGCCCGGCAGGTCGGCGTACAGCGTGATGCCGGTGGCGTCCTCGATCACGTCGACCGGGGGCAGCACCGCATCGCGGCGGCTCTCTTCGGACTTGCTCACGTTGTTCGTCATGGTTTCACCTCCGGGTCACTGGACTTGAATGCGGCGCGGCGCCGCAGACTCGCGGCGCCTGATGCTCAGGTGCAGCACGCCGTCGCGGTACTCGGCGCCGACGGCGTTCGGATCGACGTCGTCGGGCAGGCTGACCACGCGCCGGAAGCGGCCGGCGAACCGCTCGTTGATGTGCACCGCCGTTTTCTCATCGGCGGCCGGCAGTCCGGACGCACGCTCGCCCTCGATGGTCAGCACGCCGCGGTCGATGTTCACGTCGATCTTCGCCGGGTCGAGGCCCGGCGCGAACGCGTAGATCTCCACCGACTGCGCGGTGCCGCCGACGTTCAGCGCCGGGTAGCCGCCGCGGCCGAAGCCGCGGATGCTCGGCGACGTGTCGAAGGCTTGCTGCAGGTCGCGTTGCAGGCGGTCGAATTCGACAAAGATGTCGCGTGGAAACAGGGATCGGTAGATCACGAGTCACCTCCTACTGGTGTTTCGGGTCGCCGGCCGGAGCCGGGCCGCGGGTTGAACCTACGGCGAGGTAATTCGTGACGGCCGCCGCCGATTTCACGGGGTTGAATCGGCGGCCTGCGGCAACCACATGCGGCTTATCCGCGGGGGGCCGGCGCCGGCCGGCGCGATCCCGGTGGCAGGAGGGTTCGCTTGCAGTTCAAGGACTACTACCAGACGCTGGGCGTGGCCCGCGACGCCACCGCCGACGACATCAAGAAGGCGTTCCGCAAGCTCGCGCGCAAGTACCACCCGGACCTGAGCAAGGAGCCGGATGCCGAGGCGCGCATGAAGGAGGTCAACGAGGCCAACGCGGTCCTGTCCGACCCCGAGAAGCGCGCCGCCTACGACGCGCTCGGCCGCGGCTACCAGCCGGGGCAGGAGTTCCGCCCGCCGCCCGACTGGGACGCCAATTTCGAGTTCTCCGGCCCCGGCTTCGGCGGCGCGGAGGCCTCCGGCTTCAGCGACTTCTTCGCCGAACTGTTCGGCCGCATGGGCGCTCGCCCGCGCGAGGCCGGCTTCGGACGGCGCGAGACGCGCTTCGAGGCGCAAGGCGAGGATCACCACGCCAGGATCCTGCTCGACATCGAGGACGCCTGGCGCGGTGCCACGCGGCAGATCAGCCTGCGCGTGCCGCGGCTGGATGACTCGGGCCGCGCCGTGCTCGACACGCGCACGCTCGACGTGCGGATCCCGCAGGGTGTGCGCGAGGGCCAACTGATCCGGCTGGCCGGCCAGGGCTCGCCGGGCTTCGGCGGCGGAGCGCCGGGCGACCTGCTGCTCGAGGTGCACTTCCGGCCGCATCCGCGCTTCCGGGCGAGCGGCCGCGACCTGCTGGTCGACCTGCCGGTGGCACCGTGGGAAGCCGCGCTGGGCAGCGTGATCCCGGTGGGGCTGCCCGACGGCAGCACGCTCAAGGTGCGCATCCCCGCCGGCGCGCAGAGCGGCCGCCAGCTGGTGGTGCGCGGCAAGGGCATCCCCGGCAGCCCGCCGGGTGACCTGGAACTCACGGTGCGCGTGGTGCTGCCGCCGGCCGACACCGCGCGGGCGAAGGAACTGTACGAGACGATGGCGCGCGATCTGGGGTTCGACCCGCGCGCCGCCGGCGGGAGCTGAACGCATGCGCGAAGACGAGGTCCTGATCGGCGCCCTGCTCGAGGACGCCTGCCTGACGCTGGAGCAGCTGTCGCGCGCCTGCGCGGTGCCGCCGCAGTGGGTGATCGAGCACGTCGGCGAGGGGCTGCTGCCGGCGCCCGGCGAATCGCCGTCGGCGTGGCGCTTCAGCAGCCGCGACCTCTGGCGCGTGCGGCAGATGCTTCGCCTGGAGCGCGACTTCGACGCGGTGCCGGAACTGGCGGCGCTGGTGGCCGACCTGCTGGCCGAACTCGACGAGATGCGCGCGCGGCTGCGCCGTGCCGGTCTCGACTGAACCGCCGCCGATGCCCGCAGGCGAAACGAAGCGACGGCCGATGAACGGCATCGACCCGCAGATCCGCTGCAAGCT
>JBHJND010000393.1:0-8799 GCA_048497655.1 Caballeronia novacaledonica | reverse complement strand
GTGACCGACGGCTGGGGTCTGCCACGCAAGGTGCTGAACATCTCCTCGGGCGCGGGCCGGCGGGCCATCGCCGGCTGGGCGGTCTACTGCGCCGCCAAGGCGGGCCTCGACCAGCTCTCGCGCGTGATGGCCGAGGACGAGGCACGGCGGCCGAACGGCGCGAAGGTCGTCTCGCTGGCGCCGGGCGTGATCGACACCGACATGCAGGGCGAGATCCGCTCGGCCGAGGCCACCGGCTTCCCCGATCTGCCGCGCTTCAGGGAACTGAAGGCGAGCGGCCAGCTGGCCTCGGCCGACGACGCCACCGCGCGCGTGCTGGCCTATCTTGCGCGGCCGGACTTCGGCGCCAACCCGGTCGCCGACGTGCGCGACGCCTGAAGAAGAAGACCGCCATGAGCGAACCGCACAGCCCGGCCCCGCAGGACGACAACCAGATCATCGCCGAGCGGCGCGCCAAGCTTGCCCGGCTGCGGCAGCAGGGGCCGGCGTTCCCCAACGACTTCACGCGCAGCCACCACGCCGGCGACCTGCTGGCCAGATACGGGGCGCTGACCCGCGAGGAGATTGCCGCCGCCGAGGTCGAGGTCAAGCTCGCCGGCCGCATGATGCTCAAGCGGGTGATGGGCAAGGCGAGCTTCGCCACGGTGGCCGACGGCTCCGGCCGCATCCAGTTCTACGTCACCCCCGAGGACCTCGGCGCAGAGGTGTACGAAGCCTTCAAGCACTGGGACATCGGCGACATCCTCGGCGCCGAGGGCGTGCTGTTCAGGACACAGAAAGGCGAGCTGTCGGTGCGCGTGCGCCGCCTGCGGCTGCTGGTCAAATCGCTGCGCCCGCTGCCCGACAAGTTCCACGGCCTGGAGGACCGCGAGCTGCGCTACCGCCAGCGCTACGTCGACCTGATCATGAACGAGGAGACGCGGCAGGCCTTCGCCACCCGCAGCCGGGCGATCGCGGCGATGCGCGCCTTCATGGTCGAGCAGGGCTTCCTCGAGGTCGAGACGCCGATGCTGCAGGTGATCCCCGGCGGCGCGGCGGCCAAGCCCTTCGTCACCCACCACAACGCGCTCGACATCGACATGTTCCTGCGCATCGCGCCGGAACTGTTCCTCAAGCGGCTGGTGGTCGGCGGCTTCGAGCGGGTGTTCGAGATCAACCGCAACTTCCGCAACGAGGGGCTGTCGCCTCGGCACAATCCCGAGTTCACGATGATGGAGTTCTACGCCGCCTACCACGACGTGCGGTGGATGATGGACTTCACCGAGCAGCTGCTGCGCGAGACCGCGGTGCGCGCCACCGGCTCGGCGGTGCTCGCCTACCAGGGCGGCAGCATCGACCTCGGCCGGCCGTTCGCCCGCCTGACCATCGTCGAGGCGGTGCGGCAGCACGCGCCGCGCTACTCCGAAGCGCAGCTGGCCGACCGCGACTTCCTGCACCGCGAGCTGCGCAGCATGGGCAGCACGCACGCCGAGGAAGCGGGCCTCGGCGCGCTGCAGCTGGCGCTGTTCGAGGAGGTGGCGGAGAGCAAGCTGGCCCAGCCGACCTACATCGTCGACGACCCGGTCGAGGTCTCGCCGCTGGCGCGCGCCTCCGACACCCAGCCGGGCATCACCGAGCGCTTCGAGCTGTTCATCGCCGGCCGCGAGATGGCCAACGGCTTCTCCGAGCTGAACGACCCGGAGGACCAGGCCGCCCGCTTCATGGAGCAGGTCAAGGCGCGCGCCGCCGGCGACGAGGAGGCGATGTACTACGACGCCGACTACGTCCGGGCGCTGGAATACGGCATGCCGCCGACGGCCGGCTGCGGCGTCGGGGTGGACCGCTTCATCATGCTGCTCACCGACGCGGCGAGCATCCGCGACGTGATCCTGTTCCCGCACATGCGTCCCGAAGAGCGGACGTAAGCGGTGCCGACCGCGCGCCGATGAAGTCGAGCGAAGCGACGGCCCTCGCCGCGCTGCGGGCGCGCCTGCTGGAGCGGGCGCAGCAGCCGGCGCCGCGCGACTGGCTTCTGGTGGTGATGGCCGGGCGCGAGGTCGGCATCGCCGGCCCGGAGGTGGCGGGTTTCCTCGCCACGGCCACGCCGCACTTCTCACTTGTCGACTACCGCCTGGTCCTGCTCGACGACGGCCTCGACGCGTCGCGGCGCAGCGCGCTGCTCGCCGACTGCGCGCTGAGGCTGCGCGACGCCGGCCTGCTGCGCGGCTGGCGCGACGAACTGCTCGACGTCCGCCCGACACCGGAAGACCCGCCGGTAGCAACCATCGAGCGCGCCGCCTGCCGAACGTTCGGCATCACCACCGCCGCCGTGCACCTGAACGCCTTCACCCCGGGCGGGGAACTGATCGTCGCCCGCCGCGCCGGACACAAGCAGATCGACCCCGGCCTGTGGGACAACCTGGTCGGCGGCATGGTGCCGGCGGGTGAAAGCTGGGAACAAGCGCTGCAGCGCGAAGCGCTGGAGGAAGCCGGGCTCGAACTCGACCCGGCCACGGTCTCGCGCGGCGGCCGCGTGCACGTGACGCGCCGCGTGCCGGAGGGCTTCCAGTCGGAGATCGTGCAGGTCTTCGACACCGTCCTCGCCGACGGCACCGAACTGCGCAACCAGGACGGCGAGGTCGCCGCCATCGAGAGGCGTTCAGTCGGCTCGGTGATCGCGGCGATCGAGCGCGACGAGTTCACGCTCGAGTCGGCCCTGGTGACGCTCGACGCGCTGCTGCGCCGCGCGGGCAGCGGCTGATCGCCATGGACCCGGTCGTCCTGTTCTTCCTGCTCGGACTGATTGCGCGGATCGCCAGGAGCGACCTGCGCCTGCCCGAGGCGATGTACGACGCGCTGGCGATCTACCTGCTGCTGGCGATCGGCCTGAAGGGCGGCGTGCAGCTGGCCCAGCAACCGCTGGCCACCGTGCTGCCGCAGGCGCTCGCCGCCATCGCGCTGGGCGCGGCGATCCCGCTGCTGCTGTTCCCGCTGCTGCGCGCCAAGCTGGCGCGGCCGGACGCCGCCTCGATCGCGGCCCACTACGGCTCGGTGTCGGTGGTGACCTTCGCGGTGGCCACCAGCTTCCTCGCCGCGCGGAAGATCGACGCCGAGAGCCACATGCCGCTGCTCGTCGCCCTGATGGAGGCGCCGGGCATCGTCGTCGGCATCGTGCTGGCGCGCGCCGGCGGCGGGCAGCGCATCTCCTGGGGGCCGCTGGCGCACGAGGTGCTGTTCGGCAAGAGCGTCCTGCTGCTGCTCGGCGGCCTCGCCATCGGCGCGCTGGTCGGCGCCGAGGGCAGCAGGCCGATCGCGCCGCTGTTCACTGACCTGTTCAAGGGCGTGCTGGCGCTGTTCCTGCTCGAGATGGGGCTGGTCGCCGGCGGGCGGATCGGTGACCTGCGGCGCGCCGGGCCGTTCCTGCTTGCCTTCGGCATCGGCGCGCCGCTGGCGCTCGGCGCGCTCGGCGCGCTGGTCGGCCAGGCCATCGGCCTGTCCCTGGGCGGCACCACGCTGCTGGCGACGCTGGCGGCCAGCGCCTCCTACATCGCCGCGCCCACCGCGATGCGCATCGCCGTGCCCGAGGCGAACCCGGCGTTGTCGATCGGCGTGGCGCTGGGCATCACCTTCCCGTTCAACATCTTCGTCGGCATCCCGCTGTACCTGCAGTACGCCCGCTGGATCGGAGGTTCCTGATGCTCACGCACGCGAAGAAGCTCCTCGTGATCATCGGCGAGGCGGCGCTGGAGAAGCAGCTGGTCCGCGACGCGCGCAGCTTTGGCGCGCACGGCTACACGATCTCGGAGGTGCGCGGCGGCGGCGAGCGCGGCGACCGCGAGGCGCGCTGGGAAGCCGACCGGTCGATCGAGATGAAGGTGATCTGCGACGAGCTAGTGGCGGCGAAGCTCGCCGAGCACGTGCTGCGCGCCTACGCGGCCAACTACGCGGTGACGATGTTCACCGCCGATGTCGGCGTGTTCCGGCCGCAGAAGTTCTGAACGCGGCGCTACGCGGCCTCGTCGATCCAGGCCATCTGGATCGCCTCGAGGATCTTCTCGCCGCAGTGCTTCGGGTCGTCGCCGAAGCCGTCCAGTTCGAGCACCCACTGGCGCAGGTCTGTGAAGCGCACCGCCTTCGGGTCGACGTCGGGGTGCCGCTCGGCGAGCGCGATGGCGATCTCCAGCGAGTCGGTCCACTTCATTTCTTCTGGCCCTCCTTGACCTGGTTGATCGAGTACTTCGGGATCTCGATCACCAGCGGCGTGTCGCCGACGATCGCCTGGCACGACAGGCGCGAGGTCGGCGTCAGGCCCCAGGCCTGGTCGAGCAGGTCGTCCTCGTCCTCGTCGCTCGGGACAAGCGAGGCGAAGCCCTCGCGCACGATCACGTGGCAGGTGGTGCAGGCGCACGACAGCTCGCAGGCATGCTCGATCTCGATGTCGTGGTCGAGCAGGTTGCGGCAGATGCTCTTGCCGGGCTCGGCGTCGATCTCGGCGCCGGCCGGGCAGATCTCCTCGTGCGGCAGGACGGTGATGCGGGTCATCGGCCGGTGCGCGCCGCCCTACTTCGCCAGCACGTCGTCGACCCGGCGCCCGGCAAGCGCGGCGCGGATGCTGCGGTCCATGCGGCGGGCGGCGAACTCCTCGGTGCCCTGCGACAGGCGGTCGATCGCCGCCTTCAGCGCCGCCGCGTCGGTGCCTTCGGCGCAGGCGACCAGACCGGTCATCAGCTGCGCCACCCGCGCGAACTCGGCCTCGTCGAGCAGGTCGCGGTCGGCAGCCAGCGCCGCCTGCGTTGCCTCGAGCAGCCGGCTGGCCTCGACCTGCTGCTCGCGCAGGGCGCGGGCCTGCATGTCGGCCTCGGCCGAGCCCATCGACTCGGCCAGCATGCGCGTGATGTCGTCGTCGTGCAGTCCGTAGGACGGCTTGACCCGCACCGAGGCCTCGACGCCGCTCGCGGTCTCGCGCGCCGACACCGACAGCACGCCGTCGGCGTCGACCTGGAATGTGACGCGGATACGCGCCGCGCCGGCAGCCATCGGCGGGATGCCGCGCAGCTCGAATCGTGCCAGCGAGCGGCAGTCGTCGACCAGCTCGCGCTCGCCCTGCACGACGTGGATCGCCATCGCCGTCTGCCCGTCCCTGAAGGTGGTGAACTCCTGCGCCCGGGCGATCGGGATGGTCGAGTTGCGGGCGACGATTTTCTCGACCAGGCCGCCCATCGTCTCCAGGCCGAGCGACAGCGGGATCACGTCGAGCAGCAGCCAGTCGTCGCCGGCGGTGCGGTTGCCGGCCAGCACGTTGGCCTGCATCGCCGCGCCGACCGCCACCACCTGGTCGGGATCGATGTCGGTCAGCGGCTCGCGGCCGAACAGTTCCGCCACGCTCTTGCGCACGTGCGGCATGCGGGTGGCGCCGCCGACCAGCACCACGCCCTTGATGTCGGCCACCTTCAGCCCGGCGTCGGCCAGCGCCCGGCGCGAGGCGGCGAGCGTCTTGCCCACCAGGTGCTGCGTCATGCCGGCGAAGGTGTCGGCGCCGATGCTGAGGTTCACCCATTGCCCGGTCGACAGGCGCGCCTGCAGCGTCGCCGTCGGCCGGCTGGTCAGCGCCTCCTTGGCAGCGCGCGCCTTCACCGTCAGCAATCGCTGGTCGGTGGGCGGCAGCAGCGACAGGCTGGCCTGCTCCAGCGCCCAGCAGTACAGGCGATGGTCGAAATCGTCGCCGCCGAGCGCCGAGTCGCCGCCGGTGGCCAGTACCTCGAACACGCCCCGGGTCAGCTTCAGGATCGAGATGTCGAAGGTGCCGCCGCCGAGGTCGTAGACGGCGTAGGTGCCCTCGGCGGCGTTGTCCAGCCCGTAGGCCAGCGCCGCGGCGGTCGGCTCGCTCAACAGCCGCAGCACGTTCAGCCCGGCCAGCCGCGCCGCGTCGCGGGTGGCCTGGCGCTGCGCGTCGTCGAAGTAGGCCGGCACGGTGACCACCGCGCCGACCAGTTCGCCGCCCAGCGATTCCTCGGCGCGCCGGCGCAGCGACTTCAGGATTTCAGCCGACACCTCGACCGGGCTCTTGATGCCGGCCGCGGTCTTGATCTGCAGCATCCCCGGCGCGTCGACGAAGTCGTATGGCAGGTTCTCCACGTGAGCCACGTCCTTGACGCCGCGGCCCATGAAGCGCTTGACCGAGACGATCGTGTTGCGCGGGTCGCTCGCCTGGTGCGCCTGGGCGTCGTGCCCGACCTCGGTCGTGCCGTCGGCCAGGTAGCGGACGATCGACGGCAGCAGCACCCGCCCTTGCGGGTCGCGCAGCACCTCGGCCAGGCCGTGGCGCACGGTCGCCACCAGCGAGTTGGTGGTGCCCAGGTCGATGCCCACCGCCAGCCGGTGCTGGTGCGGCGCCGCCGATTGGCCCGGCTCGGCAATCTGCAGCAGCGCCATGTCAGTGGCCGCGCGGCGCGGCCGCGTCGGCGTCGAGGAACGCCGCCAGCTCGTCGCGGAAGCGGTCGATGAAGTGCAGCTCGCGCACGCCGGCGGCGGCCTGCGCGTAGTCCTGCCGCTCGTCGAGCGCGCTGGCCACCCGCGCCAGCGCCTGCTCGCGCCGCGTCTCGACTTCCCGCGCCAGCGCTTGCGCCGCCGCGCGGTCGCCGTCGCGCGCCTCGTCGAGTTCCTCGCGCCACTGCATCTGCTGCATCAGGAACTCCGTCGGCATCGACGTGTTCGACTCCGCCTCGATCGGCTGCCCGTGCCGCTCGCACAGGTAGGCGGCGCGCGCCACCGGCGAGCGCAGCGTGCGGAACGCCTCGTTGGCGCGGGCGGACCACTGCATCGCCACCCGCCGCTCGGCCGCGCCGGCCGAGGCGAAGCGGTCCGGGTGGACCTGCGCCTGCACGCGCCGGTAGGCCTGCTCGAGCAACGCCTCGTCGAGCGCGAAGCGCGGCGGCAGGTCGAACAGGGCGAAGTGATCGTGGCGCGGGTCGGTCACGGAATCGGGTGCGGGAGCAAGCGCGGCCGCGGCGGTTGCCTCCGCCGCGGCCGCGCAGGGGCGATGGTCAGACGCGGAACGATTCGCCGCAGCCGCAGCGGTCCTTCTCGCGTGGATTGTTGAAGCGGAAGCCCTCGTTCAGCCCCTCGCGCACGAAATCGAGCTCGGTGCCGTCCAGGTACGCCAGGCTCTTCGGGTCGACCAGGATCTTCACGCCGTGGCTCTCGAACTCCTGGTCCTCGGGATTGGGCGCATCGGCGTACTCGAGCTTGTAGGCCATGCCGGAGCAGCCGGTGGTGCGCACGCCCAGGCGAACGCCGACACCCTTTCCCCGACGCGCAAGAAAACCGGCCACGTGCCTGGCGGCCCGTTCGGTCATCGTGACGGCCATGACGATCTACCTCCCTTCCCGTTCCGTGCTCAGGCGGCCTTCGGCTGCGGCTGCTCGACGTGCTTCTTGCGGTAGTCCTCGACCGCCGCCTTGATCGCGTCCTCGGCCAGGATCGAGCAGTGGATCTTCACCGGCGGCAGGGCGAGTTCCTCGGCGATCTGCGTGTTCCTGATCGTCGCCGCCTGCTCCAGCGTCTTGCCCTTGACCCACTCGGTGACCAGCGAACTGGAGGCGATCGCCGAGCCGCAGCCGTAGGTCTTGAAGCGGGCGTCCTCGATCACGCCGTCGGCGCCGACCTTGATCTGCAGCTTCATCACGTCGCCGCAGGCCGGCGCGCCGACCATGCCGGTGCCGACCGCCTCGTCGTTGCGGTCGAACGAGCCGACGTTGCGCGGGTTCTCGTAGTGGTCGATGACCTTGTTGCTGTATGCCATGTTGCTCTCCGGGTCCGTGCGCTCAGTGGGCTGCCCACTGCACGGTATTCAGGTCGATTCCTTCCTTGTACATCTCCCACAGCGGCGACAGGTCGCGCAGCTTGGCGACCTTGCGCTTGATGAGATCGACCGCGAAGTCGACCTCCTCGACCGTGGTGAAGCGGCCGATGGTGAAGCGGATCGAGCTGTGCGCCAGCTCGTCGCTGCGGCCGAGCGCGCGCAGGACGTACGAAGGCTCCAGGCTGGCCGAGGTGCAGGCCGAGCCCGACGACACGGCGATGTCCTTGATCGCCATGATCAGGCTCTCGCCCTCGACGTAGTTGAAGCTCATGTTCAGGTTGTGCGGCACGCGCTGCTCGAGGTCGCCGTTGACGTAGACCTCCTCGATCTCCGACAGCCCCTTGAGCAGCCGGTCGCGCAGCATGCGGATGCGCTCGCTCTCGGTGGCCATCTCCTCGCGCGCGATGCGGAACGCCTCGCCCATGCCGACGATCTGGTGCGTCGGCAGCGTGCCCGAGCGCAACCCGCGCTCGTGGCCGCCGCCGTGGATCTGCGCCTCCAGCCGCACGCGCGGCTTGCGCCGCACGTACAGCGCGCCGATGCCCTTCGGGCCGTAGGTCTTGTGCGCCGAGAACGACATCAGGTCGACCTTCAGGCTGCCGAGGTCGATCACCACCTTGCCGGTGGCCTGCGCCGCGTCGCAGTGAAAGACGATGCCGCGGGCGCGGCAGATCTCGCCGATCGCGGCGATGTCCTGGATCACGCCGATCTCGTTGTTGACGAACATCACCGACACCAGGATGGTGTCCGGGCGCAGCGCCGCCGCGAGCCGCTCGAGGTCGAGCAGGCCGTCGGGCCGCACGTCGAGGTAGGTGACCTCGTAGCCCTCGCGCTCCAGCTCGCGCATCGTGTCGAGGGTCGCCTTGTGCTCGGTCTTCACCGTGACGAGGTGCCTGCCCTTTTCCTTGTAGAAGTGCGCCGCGCCCTTGATCGCCAGGTTGCTCGACTCGGTCGCGCCC